>JBJOJH010000095.1:0-2987 GCA_046046715.1 Pseudomonadota bacterium
TGATGGACCGTTCCCTGCCCCTGCCGCTGGACATCAAGCTCATGAACCGGGTGACCAACGCCCTGTTCGTGTTGTTTGGTTTCCTGCTGCTCAGCGCGCTGGCGGGCTGGGTCGCACGGGCTCCCCTGTTCGAACTGAAAAAAATTGTGGTCACCGGTGAGCTGACGCGCAGCAATGCGCTCACCTTGCGTGCCAACGTGGCACCACAGCTCTCGGGCAGTTTCTTCACCCTGGACCTGGCTCAGGTTCGCAAGGTGTTTGAGGGTGTGCCCTGGGTGCGTCGCGCCGTGGTGCGCCGCGAATTCCCGGACCAGTTGCGGGTGGATTTGCAGGAGCACCAGCCCGTGGCGCTCTGGGGTGCCGAGGCCGAGTCCCGCCTGGTGAACCACCTGGGCGAGGTGTTCGAAGCCAATACCGCCGAAGTGGATGCCGACAGCCTGGTGCGCCTGATGGGGCCGGATGCCGAGGCCACCGCCGTGCTGGCGATGTACCGGGCCCTGGCACCGCAATTTGAGGACCTGGACCTGCATGTGGAGCAGTTTGAGATGAGTGGCAGTGGTGCCTGGCGTGCCCAGCTCGAATCGGGTGCCGTGGTGGAGTTGGGCGGCGGCAGCAATGAAGAGGTACTGGCCCGGACCCGGCGCTTCCTCAAAACCCTGACACAAGTGACCGCGCGGCATGCACGCAAGCCCGATGCGCTGGAGTCCGCTGATTTGCGCCATGTCGATGGCTACGCCCTGAAGTTGCAGGGTGTGACCACGCTGGCGCCAGACGCGAAGCAGAAATAGCAAACACACAGGTGTAAATATGGCAAAAGAATACAAGGATCTCGTCGTTGGCCTGGACATCGGCACCGCCAAGGTGATGGCGGTGGTGGCCGAGGTCATGCCCGGCGGCGAACTCAAGCTCGCAGGTTTGGGTGTGGCGCCCAGCAGCGGTCTCAAGCGCGGCGTGGTGGTCAATATTGATGCCACCGTGCAGAGCATTCAGCAGGCCTTGAAAGAGGCCGAGCTGATGGCCGACTGCAAGATCACCCGCGTGTACACCGGCATCACCGGCAGTCATATTCGCGGTATCAACAGCAGCGGCATGGTGGCCATCAAGGACCGCGAAGTCACTGCCGCCGACGTGGCCCGGGTGGTGGAAACGGCCAAGGCCATCAACATCTCGACCGACCAGCGCCTGCTGCTGGTGGAGCCGCAAGAGTTCATCATTGATGGGCAGGATGTGAAAGAGCCCATTGGCATGAGCGGCATCCGCCTGGAGGCCAAGGTGCACATCGTGACCGGTGCCCAGAGCGCCGCCGAGAACATCATCAAGTGCGTGCGACGCTGCGGCCTGGATGTGGAGCAGCTCATGCTCAACCCCCTGGCCAGCAGTCACTCGGTCTTGACCGAGGACGAGCGTGAGCTGGGCGTGGCCCTGGTCGATATTGGCGCCGGCACTACGGATGTGGCCATCTTCACCAACGGCGCCATCCGCCACACGGCTGTGATCCCCATTGCTGGTGACCTGATCACCAGCGACATCGCCATGGCACTGCGCACGCCCACCAAGGACGCCGAAGACATCAAGGTCGAGAGCGGATGCGCCAAGCAGTTGCTGGCCGACCCCGAGACCCAGGTCGAGGTACCGGGCCTGGGCGATCGCAGCCCCCGCATGCTCAGCCGACAGGCCTTGGCTGGCGTGATCGAGCCCCGCGTGGAAGAGATCTTCTCACTCGTGCAGCAGGTCATACGTGACTCGGGCTATGAAGAGGTGCTGTCCAGCGGCATCGTGTTGACCGGCGGCAGCTGTGTGATGCCCGGCATGGTGGAGCTGGGTGAAGACATCTTCTTGAAGCCAGTTCGCCGCGGCGTGCCCAAGTACAGCAGTGCCTTGCACGACATGGTGGCCCAGCCGCGCGCGGCCACGGTGATGGGCCTGCTGGACGAAGCCCGGCTCGGCCGCTTGCGCGGTTTCAAGGTCGCTCAAAAAGCCGGCTCTATGAAAACCGCTCTCGGCCAGGTCAAAGACTGGTTTATTGGCAACTTTTAACCCCAGGAGCACACCTTCATGAACCTTGCTTCATCTTCCGTGTATGGCCTGGGCCACAGCCGATGGCGCAGCACCGGTCCGCCGGGTGGGCAGACAGCTTCTGCGCATCCCCAATTAGTTTCATCCCTTTTTATTGACCTTTTCAGACCCTCAGGAGAACTCCATGGCCATTGAACTTTTTGAAGAAGAAGCCTTTAACCAAGGCACCCAGATCAAGGTGATCGGTGTCGGCGGCGGCGGCGGCAACGCGGTCAGCCACATGATTGAGAGCTCGGTTCGCGGCGTTGAGTTCATTTGTGCCAATACTGATGCGCAAGTGCTTGACAGCCTGGGCGCGCATTGCGTGATACCCCTGGGCAAAACCGGCCTGGGCGCAGGCGGTATGCCTGAGCGTGGACGTGAGGCGGCCGAGCTGGCGGTGGAGGACATCCGCGCTGCCATTGAGGGCGCGCACATGCTGTTCATCACGGCGGGTATGGGTGGCGGCACTGGTACCGGCGCCGCACCCGTCATTGCACGCGTGGCGCGGGAAATGGGCATTCTGACCGTGGGCGTTGTGACCAAGCCATTCAGCTTCGAGGGCAACAAGCGCATGAAGAATGCGGAGGCCGGCCTGGCCGAGCTCGAAGCCAATGTCGATTCCCTGATCGTCGTTCTGAACGAGAAACTGCAGGAAGTGCTGGGTGAAGATGCGACCGAAGAGGAGGCATTTGCCAGCGCCAATGATGTGCTGAAGAACGCCGTGGGCGGCATTGCCGAGATCATCAACGTCAAGGGCCATGTCAATGTCGACTTCGAAGACGTGCGCACCGTGATGGGCGAACCGGGCAAGGCCATGATGGGCACCGCCCAGGCTACCGGTCCGGACCGTGCCCGCATCGCCGCCGAGCAAGCTGTGGCCTGCCCCTTGCTGGAAGGTGTGGACCTGTCTGGCGCCAAGGGTGTGCTGG
>JBJOJH010000096.1:0-9478 GCA_046046715.1 Pseudomonadota bacterium
TTGCTCCAGCGTGCCGTACTCGTCGTCCAGCCCCTGCACCGCAAGTATCGGGCAGGAGATGGCGTCCAACTCTGCGTCGATACGCCAATTTTTGAAGTCGGGATGCAGCCAAATGTCGTTCCAGCCCCAGAAGGCGGAGTCGGGGTTGTCGTGGTGGCGAGCCAGGCGCTGACGCAGGTCCGTGCTCAGGTAGGCTTGCCGTGCCTGCGCAATGCTGTTAACCGAGATGTCTTCCACCAGAATGTGAGGCGCCAGCACCACCAATCCCGCCACGCGCTCAGGAAAATGCGCCGCGTGCAGCAGGGAGATGGAACCCCCATCGCTGTGACCGCACAGCCAGATGGGCTTTGCGTTTGCATCGATTGCCAGCGTCTGCAACAGGGCTGGCAAGACTTCGTCGGCCTGGCGATGCATGAAATCCGGGCGCCAGGCCAGGTTGGCCGGGCGTGGCGTGGAACTACCGTAGCCCGGGCGCGAATACACCAGTCCCCGCACGCCCAGTGCCGTGCACAGATTGTGCGGGAAATCCCGCCACATCGACACCGAGCCCAGCCCCTCGTGCAAGAACACCATCAACGGTGCTTGCGCGTCGCCGCTGCCGACCCATTGGTACTCGATGCGGGTGTCCTGGCCGTTCCAGGCTATCGTGGCAAAGGACGTGACGGCGCTCATGCGCTGCGGGCTTCCTGTTCGCGCAGCCGGAACCGCTGGATCTTGCCGGTGGCAGTTTTGGGCAAATCCGCCACGAATTCGATGAAGCGGGGGTACTTGTACGGGGCCAAGCGGTCTTTCACAAACGCCTTCAGATCGGCCTCGGTCACGCTTTGCCCGGCCTTTAACACGACAAAGGCCTTGGTCTTGGTCAGGCCGTCGGCGTCTTCCTTGCCAATAACGGCGGCTTCCAGCACGGCGGGGTGCTGCACCAGCGTGGCCTCGACCTCAAACGGCGAGACGTAAATACCGCTGACCTTGAGCATGTCGTCGCTGCGGCCGCTGTAGGTGTAGGTGCCGTCGGCATTGCGAACGTACTTGTCGCCGCTCTTGGTCCAGCCGCCTTGAAAGGTCTCGCGCGACTTCACGCGGTTGCCCCAGTACATCATGGCACTTGAGGGACCGTGGATGTACAGGTCACCCGGCTCGCCGTCGGGCACGGCCTGGCCGTCTTCGCCGCGCAGCTCGATCTCATAGCCGGGCACGGGCCAGCCGGTAGTGCCGTAGCGCACGGCATCAGGCCGGTTGGACAGGAAGATGTGCAGCATTTCGGTGGAGCCGATGCCGTCCACAATGTCCACGCCAAAGTGCGCCTTGAAGCGCTCGCCCAGCTCCGAGGGCAAGGCCTCGCCGGCAGATGACACCAGGCGCAGGCTGAGGGCCTCACGCGCGGGCAGGGCCGGGTGAGCGAGCATGCCGGCAAAGCCAGTGGGCGCGCCAAAAAACACCGTCGGTTTTTGCCCGCCCACTTCGCCTAGCCAGCGCTTGAAGGTGGCGTCTGGGGTGGGGCGCTCGGCCATCAGGATGGTGGTTGCACCCACGCTCATCGGGAAGGTCAGGCCATTGCCCAGGCCGTAGGCAAAGAAGAGCTTGGCGGCAGAGAAACAGACATCGCTTTCTTGCAACTCCAGCAAGCCCTTGCCATACAGCTCGGCCGTCCAGTACGGGTTAGCGTGCGAGTGCACGGTGCCCTTGGGGCGACCGGTGGAACCTGACGAGTAGAGCCAGAAGCCGGCGTCGTCGGGTTGTGTTGCGGCCGGGCGGGCGGCAGGCTGGTGGGCGGACAAAAAGGCTTCCAGCTCCACCTCGGCAGGGTGCAGGGGCGCAGCGGGACGGGACACGATCACTTTGTGCACTTCGTGATCCGAGCGCGTCATGGCGGCGGTCAGCGTGGGCAGCAGGGCGCCAGACACCAGCACCGCTTGTGCGCGTGAGTTTTCCAGCATGTAGGCGTAATCGTCTGCTGTGAGCAGGGTGTTGACAGCCACCGGCACCAGGCCGGCGTACATGGCGCCCAAAAAGCTCACTGGCCAGTCGTTGCAATCCTGCATCAGGAGCAGCACACGCTCTTCGCGCTTCAGACCCAAGGAACGAAGCGCTGTGGCCATGCGGCGCACGCGATCTTCGAGGGCGCTGTAGCTGAGCGTGCCCAGGTCGTCTACAAAGGCCGCCTTGGATGGGCGGTTGGTGTTGACGCTCAGCAAATGCTGGGCAATATTGAAACGCTCGCCAGGGGCGGGAACGGCGGCGGCATTGAATTCTGTACTCATGGGAGTCTCCTCGGGATTTTTTGAAGTCAAACGGCAGGTGCTGCCAACTGGCTCAGCATGGCGGTGCTGGCCTGGATGGCACTGCGACGGTGGTAAAAGTTCAGGGCACGCGCGCCGCCCAGCTCTTCGCCACCACCGGCGCGGCCAGGGCCGCCGTGCAGCGACTGGGGCATGACGTTGCCGTGGCCAGTGTGCAAAGCGCCCACGTCGGGCGAGATGACGTGCACCCGACCATGGCTATCGGCCAGCTCGAGCGCGACCTGCGCCAGCGCTGCGGCATCGCTACCGTAGAGCGATGTCACCAGCGAGCCCTGGCCACGGCGGATGAGTGCCAGGGCGTGGTCGACGTTGGTGCCTACGCTGCGGTAAGGCACCAGGGTGGCTACAGGGCCGAAGACCTCTGTGTCATGCACGCGATCCGCCTGATCGCTGTGGTCGGCGTTGCGCGTACCCAGCAAGGTGGGGCCCACGCAGCAGGCGACCGATGCGTCGGCATCCACCAGCGCATGGGTGCTGCCGTCATGCAGCACGTCGGTTTGTGCCTTCAGGTACGCCAGGCCTTCCTGCACGGCGCCCAGTTGGGAGCGGCTGACCAGCGCGCCCATGCGCACAGACTCATTGCGCGGATTGCCCATGGTGGTTTTGGACAGGCGTGCCGAAATGGCCTGCGCGGCGGCGTTGTAATGGGCTTCAGGCACAAACACCCGGCGGATGGCCGTGCACTTTTGCCCTGACTTCACCGTCATCTCGCGAGCCACTTCCTTTACAAACAAATCAAAGGCCTCACTGCCAGGGGCATCGCCGGGCAGCAGAAGTGCGGAATTGACACTGTCGGCTTCGATATTGACCCGCACCGAGCGCTGGGCCACGGCGGGATGCGAACGGATGACGGCAGCAGTCTCGGCAGAGCCCGTGAACGACACCACGTCAAAAGCCTGCAACTGGTCCATCAGACCGGCGGAGCTGCCGCAAATCACCGACAAGGCACCGGCGGGCAGGATGCCTGCATCCACCACGTCCTTGACCATGCGCTGGGTCAACCAGGCTGTCGCGGTGGCGGGCTTGATGATGACCGGCACGCCCGACAAAAGGGCAGGCGCGGCCTTTTCCCACAAGCCCCAGGACGGGAAGTTGAAGGCGTTGATGAACAAGGCCACGCCGCGTGTGGGCGTGAGCACGTGTTGGGACTGAAACAGCGGGTCTTTGCCCAGGCGGGCCGGCTCGCCATCCAGCATGAAATGACGGTCACCCAGGGTGTCGCCCATCTTGGCGTAGACACCCAGGGTGAACAGACCGCCGTCGATGTCGACGGCCGAATCGTTTTTGACCGTGCCGCTGTTGGCCGTGGCGATTTCGTAATAGGCATCGCGGTTAGCTTGCAGCACCTTCAGTGCGGCGCCCAGCAAGGCTCCGCGCTGGCGGTAGGTGAGGGCGCGCAAGGCTGCGCCTCCTTGTTCACGCGCAAAGTTGAAGCCGGCAGCGAGGTCCAAACCGGTGGCGTCGACACGCACCAGTTCGGTTCCGAGCACCGGGTCAAACAGGGGAGTGCCTGCGCCGGTGCCGGTTTGCCATTGGCCGCCCAGGTAGTTGGAGAGCAATTCAGTCATGTTGTGGAGTCCGTAGGAGTTAGCGGGTGAATTCGATGCTGCCTTGTGGCAGGAGATAAAGCACCAGGGCGCGACCCTGGCTGACCGTGGGGCGGTGGGCGCTACCGGGTGGGCAGACCAGCCAGCCTGCTGGGCGACCGTCAAACTGCGCATCGTCGTCCAGCGGCATGATGAGGTCGATTTCGCCCAGGGGATGCGTGTGGTGCGGGCCGGCAATGTCCTTCATGTCCACAACATCAACTGAGAAGCCATGCAGGTCATCTGCTGCTTTGAAGATGCGGCCATAACGGATGCCTCCACCTTCACGGTCGCAGAGCCAGCCGTCTTTCACGCCAGCCAAGCAGTCGGCGCGCAAGGTGGCATAGGTGCTGCTGTTGGCGCCGTGCTCGGTGTTCAGCCAGGCGTCCAGCTCTGCATCCAGCGGTCGGCCGGCCAATTGGCGGGTGATTTGGGTCAAGTGTTCACGAAATTCGCTGGGGGTCACGGCGGGCTCCTGAGGTCAGTGTTTGCGATCGTCTTGCCAAGTCGGCTAAGATGAACTATTGTGCGTTTATGAACGATAAATCTGAAATGAGATCATGTCAAGCAATATATTGCATGTATCAGGGTTAACACTGAGTCCGGCTGATATCGCGGGTGTCTCCGGCGAAGGGGATGTGGCTCTGGCCCCTCGGGATCTCTCTCGGGAACTGACCGATACAGGTAAAAACCCTTTTTTGGTGGCCTTGGGCGATCGCGTCCGGGGCATGCGTGCCCGGCGTGGAATGACTCGTAAGGCGGTGGCGGTGGCAGCCGACATCTCCGAGCGGCATTTGGCCAATCTGGAATACGGCGAGGGCAATGCGTCCATCCTGGTCTTGCTCCAGGTGGCGGGGGCCTTGCAATGCTCTCTGGCCGAAATGATTGGTGATGTCACCACCTCAACGCCCGAGTGGCTGCTGATACGCGAGCTGCTGGAGTCCAGTGACGAGGCGACTTTGCGGCGTGTGCGTTTGGCCATCGGCGACCTGTTGGGCACCGGTGGCAGCCACTCTGCGGGTCATTCGCGCATTGCACTGATTGGGCTACGCGGCGCGGGCAAGTCCACATTGGGTGCCATGCTGGCCGAGGACCTGGGCTTTCCCTTCGTGGAGCTGAGCCGTGAAATAGAACAGTTTGCGGGTTGCAGTGTGTCCGAGATCCAGGCCTTGTATGGCATGAATGCCTATCGGCGCTATGAGCGGCGCGCCCTGGAAGAGGCCATACAGATTTATCCCGAGGTGGTGATTGCCACGCCGGGCGGCCTGGTGTCCGACCCCGCGACCTTCAATCAGCTCCTGAGCCATTGCACCGCCGTCTGGTTGCAGGCGGATCCGGAAGATCACATGCGCCGAGTGCAGGCTCAGGGCGATTTGCGCCCGATGGCGGCCAGTCGTGAAGCCATGGAGGATCTGAAGGGCATTCTGGCGGGGCGTGCAGCCTTTTATTCCAAGGCGCAACATCGTTTGGATACCAGTGCCCAGCCCCTGGATGCGACCTTCCAGGCATTGCGCATGCTGGTGCGTGAAGCCTTGCAACTGGAACACTAAAAAAATTTTCAAAACATGCAAAAAAATGCTTGACTGAAAAAATAACGTGCAATATTATTCATGCACTGGATTTTTTAAACGTGCATTTTTTTGCATCACATGTAGGAGATGAAACCATGAGCAACACCGTAGCCCCCCGCGTCGAGTACCAAACCCATCCTTCCGAGTACCGCCACCTGAAGCTGAGCTTCAATGGCCCCGTGGCCACCCTGGCCGTTGACATTGATGAGAACGCCGGTCTGCGCCCCGGCTACAAGCTCAAGCTCAACAGCTATGACCTGGGTGTGGACATTGAGTTGAACGACGCCATTGGCCGTATCCGTTTTGAGCACCCCGAAGTGCGCACCGTGGTGGTGACCAGCGCCAAAGACAAGGTGTTCTGCTCCGGCGCCAACATCTTCATGTTGGGCGTTTCCAGCCACGCCTGGAAAGTGAACTTCTGCAAGTTCACCAACGAAACCCGTAACGGCCTGGAAGATTCTTCCAAGTACTCTGGCCTGAAGTTCCTGGCTGCCGTGAATGGCGCCTGCGCTGGCGGTGGCTACGAGCTGGCCCTGGCCTGCGACGAAATCATTTTGGTGGACGACCGCTCCAGCGCTGTGAGCCTGCCGGAAGTGCCTTTGCTGGGTGTGTTGCCCGGTACCGGCGGTCTGACCCGCGTCACCGACAAAAAGCATGTGCGCCACGACTTGGCTGACATCTTCTGCACCAGCGTTGAAGGTGTGCGCGGCCAGAAAGCCAAAGACTGGCGTCTGGTGGACGACATCGCCAAGCCCCAGGTGTTTGCAGAAAAGATTCAGGCGCGTGCCCTGGAATTGGCTGCCCAGAGTGATCGCCCCGCCGACGGCAAGGGTGTGCAACTCACGCCCCTGAACCGCACGATCGAAGCTGACGCGCTGCGTTACAACCACGTCACTGTTGAAATCGACCGCGCCAAGCGCACAGCTACCTTCACCGTGAAGGCCCCAGTGGGTGCTCAGCCCACCGATATCGCCGGTATCGAGGCTGCTGGTGTCAACTGGTACCCGCTGGCCATGGCCCGTGAGCTTGAAGATGCTATTTTGCAGATGCGTACCAATGAACTGGACATCGGCCTGTGGCTGCTCAAGACCCAAGGCGATGCTGCTGCTGTGCTGGCCAGCGACGCTGTGATGGTGGCCAACCAGAGCCATTGGCTGGTGCGTGAAACCATTGGTTTGCTGCGCCGTACCCTGTCGCGTCTGGATGTCTCATCGCGCAGCCTGTTTGCACTGATCGAATCCGGCTCCTGCTTTGCCGGCACCTTGCTGGAACTGGCCTTGGCCTGCGACCGCAGCTACATGCTGGCGCTGCCGAACGATGAAGCCGCCGCCCCCAAGGTGACTGTGAGCGACGTCAACTTCGGTCTGTTCCCCATGGCCACCGACGAGAGCCGCCTGCAGCGCCGTTTCTACAACGAGCAACCCGCCCTGGATGCCGTGCGTGCAGTGGCTGGCCAGGCGCTGGATGCCGATGCGGCCTTTGCCGTCGGCTTGGTGACTGCCAACCCGGACGACATCGACTGGTCTGATGAAGTGCGCATTGCCATGGAAGAGCGTGTGGCCATGTCCCCCGATTCCCTGACTGGCCTGGAAGCCAACCTGCGCTTCAACGGCACCGAAAACATGGTGACCCGTATTTTTGGCCGCCTCACCGCCTGGCAGAACTGGATCTTCCAGCGCCCCAACGCCGTGGGTGAAAAAGGTGCACTCAAGGTGTACGGCAAGGGTGACAAGGCCCAGTTTGACTGGAACCGCGTCTAATTTTCGACCGTTGTACGGCGTGAGTCCGGGTGGCGCGCCGTAACCGAAATTTTTGCCACCGTGTCAGCTTTCATTTCTTTTGGAGACCATGATGTCCGGTATCAACTACAGCGAAAAGATTCCTAATAACGTCAACCTCAGCGAAGACCGCACTTTGCAGCGTGCGCTGGAGCAATGGCAGCCCAACTTCATCAACTGGTGGGACGATATGGGCCCCGTTGGCACGACCGATAACGAGGTCTACCTGCGTACCGCCGTGAGCGTAGACCCACAAGGCTGGGCCCAGTTCGGCCACGTCAAGATGCGCGACTACCGCTGGGGCATCTTTTTGAACCCCGGTGAGACTGATCGCAACATTCATTTTGGTGATCACAAAGGTGAAAAAGCCTGGCAAGACGTGCCCGGCGAACACCGCGCCAATCTGCGCCGCATCATCGTGACGCAAGGCGACACTGAGCCTGCTTCTGTGGAGCAGCAGCGCCACTTGGGCCAGACCGCGCCCAGCATGTACGACCTGCGCAACTTGTTCCAGATCAACGTGGAAGAAGGCCGCCACCTGTGGGCCATGGTCTATCTGCTTCACAAGCACTTTGGCCGTGACGGCCGTGAAGAAGCTGAGGCCCTGTTGGAGCGTCGTAGCGGTGACGAGAACAACCCCCGCATCCTGGGTGCGTTCAATGAGCAAACGCCAGACTGGCTGAGCTTCTTCATGTTCACGTATTTCACCGACCGCGATGGCAAGTTCCAGCTGTGCGCACTGGCCGAAAGTGCGTTTGATCCGCTGGCCCGAACCTCCAAGTTCATGTTGACCGAAGAAGCTCACCACATGTTTGTGGGCGAAAGCGGTGTTAGCCGTGTGATTACCCGCACTGCGCAAAAGATGAACGAGCTCAAGACCGATGACGTCAACAAGCTGCGCGCTGCTGGTGTGATTGATCTGCCCACCATTCAGCGTTACATCAACTTCCACTTCAGCGTCACCATTGACCTGTTCGGCGCCGACGAGTCCAGCAACGCCGCCACCTTCTACAGCTCCGGTCTCAAAGGTCGTTACGAAGAAGGCAAGCGCGATGACGACCATGTCTTGAAAGGCAAAACCTACCGCGTGCTCGAAGCGCGTGATGGCCAGCTGGTGGAAAAAGAAGTCCCTATGCTCAACGCGCTCAACGAAGTGCTGCGCGACGACTACATCAAGGACTCGGTGGCCGGTGTTGATCGTTGGAACAAGGTGCTGGAAAAAGCCGGCATCCCAACCCGCATGAAAGTGCCGCACAAAGCGTTCAACCGCAACATCGGCGCGCTGTCTAGCGTGAAGGTGAGCCCAGAAGGCCGCGTGTTGAGCCAGGGCGAGTGGGATGCAATGGCCGACCAATGGCTGCCAACTCGCCAGGACCGCGCCTACGTGGCCAGCCTGATGGGCCGCTGCGTTGAACCCGGCAAGTTTGCCAACTGGATCTCCCCCCCGGTGATGGGCATTAACCGCCTGCCAGTTGATTTCGACTACGTGCGTTTCAACTAAAAATCTGCTTAGACTTGTGCGAAGCAAAAGGGGCCTGTGTGGCCCCTTCTTGCGACACCCTTCTATCGCAAGTCCTCAACTACCATAAGACATAGACACCGGAGACTCACATGGACATGTCCGAAGCCCAGGTCATCAACCAACACCTCATTGACCCCGAGATCTGCATCCGTTGCAACACCTGTGAAGCGATTTGCCCAGTGGGTGCCATCACCCATGACTCGCGCAACTATGTCGTGGATGCCGAGAAGTGCAATCTGTGCATGGCCTGTGTGCCGCCGTGTCCAACCGGCTCCATTGACAACTGGCGCACCATGCCCCGGGTCAAGGTCTACAGCATTGAAGAGCAGCTGGGCTGGGATGATTTGCCGGCTGAATTGACGCCCGAACAACTGGCTGAAGCCGGTGTGGCCGCTGCCGATGCGCAACCTGCCGCCGCCGCGCCTGCCCCAGCCGCTGCCACGCAAAAGGATGCGGGTTTCAACAGCGCCCAGTTTGGCGCAACCCTCCCTCCCTGGTCAGCCGCCCACGCCTACACCAACCTCTACGGCCCCAAGGCTGCAGAAAAAACCATCACCGCCTCGGTGGCTGGCAATGTGCGTGTCACCGAAGTGGGCAAGGACTACGACACCCATCACATCGTGCTGGACTTCGGCAATCTGCCTTTCCCGGTGCTGGAGGGGCAGTCCATCGGCATCATTCCGCCTGGGCTGGACGACAAGGGCAAAGCCCATCACGCCCG
>JBJOJH010000097.1:0-7055 GCA_046046715.1 Pseudomonadota bacterium
GAGTTGTCTTCGATCAAGGCTTTGAGGTGCTGCACGGCCGTTGAGGCTTCCACCTGCGGGGGCTGGCGCAAACTGAGCTTGATGGCGGTGTAGGGGCGAAGCACTTTGCCGGCGTTGGCCAGGTCAGGTATGCCATCAGCACCCGTGACGCTGAGCGTGGGTGCCCAGGTGCGCCGCAGTAGGGCTTGCAGGGGGTCGGTGGTGGTGGGCAGGGTGAAGGCGGTTGCGCCGCCACAGTCGTAATGCGCCCACGGAAAACGCTTGAGCAATTCGTCCCCCAGAATCGCAGCCGTCGCCTGGGCCTGGGCCATGCGTTCACCCGGTACTTCGCAATGAAAACTCTCGGGCAGGAGGCGGCCAGTGGCACTGTCCTCCAGGCGGTCCAGCACCTGGCGCATGATGCGAAAGCTTGACGGCACCAGCCCACTGGCGTCGCCTGAATGCACGCCTTCGGTCAATACCTCTACTTTGAGCGTGCCGCTGGCCATGCCCCGCAAGCTGGTGGTGAGCCAAAGCTGGTCGTAGTTGCCAGCGCCGGAATCCAGACAAATGACCAGCGCCACCTCACCCAGGCGGTTGTTACCGGGCGCACGCAAAGCATCGATGTAAGGCAGCAAGTCATAAGAACCGCTTTCCTCGCAAGTCTCAATCAAGCCGACGATGCGTGGATGCGCCAGGCCCTGGCTTTTGAGGGCCTGCACCGCTGCGATGCTGGCGTAAACCGCATAGCCGTCATCCGCGCCACCTCGCCCATACAACTTGCCATCCTCGTAACGTGGGGTCCAGGGCCCCAGATCGCTGCGCCAACCGCTGAATTCGGGCTGCTTGTCCAGGTGGCCGTACATCAGCACCGTCTGGCCCGAGGCGGGCTGCGATTTCCCATGGCCGCTGGAGGCGGTGATCTCGAAAAACAGCACCGGCGTGCGACCGTCCAGACGCAGGATTTCTAGCGTCAGTCCTTCCACCTTCTGGGCTTCGACCCAGCTGGCCGCATTGCGCATCACCGTTTCGATATAGCCATGCTGCGACCAGTCGGCATCGAACATCGGCGACTTGGCCGGTATGCGGATGTAATCGGTGAGCTGGTGGACGATATCTTCGTCCCAGGCGCGGCTGACCTGGGTTAGGGCTTGTGGGGCATTCAGGGCGGCTTCAGGCACTCGGGCATTCATCACATGTCTCCATCAGGCAAGAAGCCAACGATACACCGCCCCGAGTGCTCAGTGTTGCGCACATCAGGGTTAACGCCTAGAAGTGCATATCCTTGGCACCACTAAGATGAACCATCTTTAGGCGTCCCGCCTGATTCACTGACACCTATCAACCATGCTCAAAGGCGTACCCGCACTCTTATCACCCGACCTTCTTCATGTGCTGGCCTCTATGGGGCATGGCGATGAAATCGTGTTGGCGGATGCCAACTTCCCGTCGGCCACCCACGCCAAGCGGCTGGTTCGTTTGCCCGGCATCAGTGCCCCCGCAGTGCTGGACGCGGTGCTCGCCGTATTTCCGCTGGATACGTTTGTGGATCAGGCTGCGTTCACCATGCAGGTGGTTGGAGATGCTGTTGCCGTGCCCGAGGCCGTGGCTGATTTCAACAAGGTGCTGCAGGGCCATGGCTGCGCTGATGCTGCGTCGCTGGAGCGTTTCGCTTTTTACGAACGGGCAGCCCAGGCCTTTGCCGTTGTCGCCACCGGTGAAACCCGTATCTACGGCAACATCTTGCTTAAAAAGGGCGTTGTGCTGATCTGACAAGTCTGGCCGTGACGCTGGCGCCCTTGGTAAAGTGGCGCTTTTGCTTGCGGGCAGAGGCAATGCGGCCTCAAGTCCCGCCTTGATTGGACATACGCCCATGCGATTGACACTTTTCCGCCGTCGTAACCTGATGGCTGCGCTAGCCCTGTCTGCACTTGGTTTGAGCACTGCGACTCATGCCCAAAATACAGCCTTGAAGGTGCTGGTCGGTTTTCCGCCTGGAGGCGGCAGTGACGCGATTGCGCGACTCCTGGCCGACAAACTGAAAGACCCGCTGGGCGTGCCCGTGATTGTGGAAAACCGGGCGGGTGCGGGCGGTCAGATTGCAGCTCAGGCCCTCAAGGCGGCTGCGCCGGATGGCAATACCCTGTTTATGACGCATGACCACGCCATTTCCATCCTGCCCCAAGTCATTAAAAACCCAGGGTTTGATCCGGCACGAGATTTTGTGGCGGCAGGTGGCTTTGCCACCTTTGTGAACGCGCTTGCAATTTCAGGTGGCGTTCCGGCAAAAACCATGGCTGAGTACGTGGCCTGGTTGCGGAAAGACCAGAAAGGCCAAAGCACCATCGGCATACCCGCGCCGGCATCAGTGCCGGAGTTTCTGGTCAAGTTGATAGGCCAGAAATACAGCCTGGACTTGCAGGCGGCACCTTATCGGGGTAGCGCACCCATGATGGTCGATATGCTGGGTAATCAGATCCACGCGGGCATTGCCTCCGTTCCTGATTTCATCGAAAACCACAAGGCGGGCAAGATTCATGTGGTCGCCGTGCTGGGTGGAGCGCGGCAGGCGGTGCTTCCCGACGTGCCCACGCTGAGCGAGCTGGGTTTAGCCGGTTTTGAGGACGTGCCCTATTACGGATTTTTTGCACCGGCTGGCACGCCCCAAGCCAGTATTGATCGCTTTTCGGCCGCACTCGCCAAGGTAGTGGCTTTGCCCGAAGTGCGTGATCAACTGACCGCCATGGGACTTACCGTAGGTCATATGACGCCTGGTCAACTTGCCAGCCGGGAGCAAGCCTATCGCCAGACCTGGACCAAGGTGATCAGGAACAGTGGTTTCCAGCCCCAGTGATTGCCGTACGTAAGCACTGAATCAGGGATGCTGCCCGATTACGTGTTTCTGGATCTGGAGACCACAGGGGGTAACCCGGTCTCAGATCGCATCACCGAGGTCGCCCTGGTTCGCATGACGCAGGAGCAGGAGGTGGCCCGCTGGAGCACATTGATCAACCCGGGCACGCCGATTCCCCGATTCATCACCGGGCTGACCGGCATCAGCGATGAAATGGTGGCTGAGGCACCTTCGTTTGCAGAGATTGCCAAGCAGTTGCTGGCACTGCTGGAGGGGGCTGTTCTGGCGGCGCACAACGTCCGTTTCGACCATGGCTTTTTGAAAAACGAGTTTGCCCGCTGCGAGGTGGACCTGCGGGTCAAGACCCTGTGCACCGTGCGCTTGTCCCGCAAGCTGTACCCACAGCACCGCAGTCACGGGCTGGACGCCATCATGCAGCGCCACGGCTTGCACACGGTGGCCCGGCACCGCGCCATGGGCGATGTGGACATGGTGCTGGCCTGGCTAAATCAGGCGCAAAACGAGCTCGGGGCGGCAAAGGTGCGGGCTGCAGCCCAGGCACTGCTCACGGGCAGCGCCAGCCTTCCGCCGCAGCTCGAAACCCCCATGCAAGACATCCCGGACGGCCCCGGTGTCTACCTGTTTTACGGGGAAGGTGCCCTGCCTTTGTATGTAGGCAAGAGCGTGAACTTGCGTACGCGTGTGCTGTCGCACTTTCAGGCGGATCACAAGGTGGCGCGCGAAATGCGGCTCGCGCAGGAAACCCGCCGGGTCGAGTGGCGTCAGACGGCGGGCGAGCTGGGTGCCCTGTTGCTGGAGTCACGCCTGGTGAAGGAACTGCAACCCATGCACAACCGTCAATTGCGGCGCGAAAACGATCTCTGGTCTTGGCGCCTGGCTGATGACCCTGGTGTCCACCCACCGCTCACCCTGGTCAGGGGCGATGAATTCGAGGGAAGCTCGCTCGATCAGCTGTACGGCGTGTATCGCTCGCGCAAACAAGCGACCGAGGCTTTGCGCGAGTTGGCCGAGGTCCACCTCCTGTGCCTGCAAAACCTCGGTCTGGAGTCCAGCCGGGGCCGCTGCTTCGGACACCAGCTGGGGCGCTGCAAAGGTGTGTGCTGCGGACAAGAAGCGCCCGAGCGGCACTACCTGCGATTGCAGCTGGCATTTGCCGCGCAGCGCCTGAAGGCCTGGCCGTTTTCAGGCAAGGTAGGCCTGCGCGAACACGACCCCAGAACAGGTCGTACCGATATCCATGTGTTTGAGCAGTGGCGGCACCTGGCCACCGTGCACAACGAGTCTGACCTTGCCGATGTGGTGCACACGCGCAGCTCGCTGGCTTTCGATCTGGACACCTACCGCTTGTTGATCAAGCGCCTACTGGTACCGGGCGAGAAGCTGATCCCGCTATAAAGGTGCTGCCAGGCTTCAGCGGGTGAAGGTGAATACGGAAGTGCCTGCCATCAGATTAGGCAAGAAACGAACCACCTGGCCGGCCTGCAGGCCAAAGGCATCCTGAATCTGGAGCCCGTTCTTGCGCGCCAGAACCTCCAGGTCGGCATGTGTGCCGACACGGATATTGGGCGTGTCGTACCACTGGTAAGGCAAACGCCGGGTCACCGGCATGCGTCCCATCAGCACACTCAAGCGGTTGGGCCAGTGGGCAAAGTTCGGAAAGGCGACGATGCCCATGCGGCCAACGCGTGCGGTCTCGCGCAACATGGTTTCGGCGTTACGCAGGTGCTGCAGGGTGTCAATCTGCAAGACCACATCGAAACTGGCATCCTCAAACACCGCAAGACCTTCGTCCAGATTGAGCTGCAAGACATTCACGCCACGTTTGACACAGGCCAGCACGTTGGTGTCGCTGATCTCGACGCCGTAGCCGGTACAGCCGCGAGTGGCCTGCAAATGGGCCAGCATGGCGCCATCGCCACAGCCCAGGTCCAGCACCCGGGCACCTTGGGGAACCAGGCGCGCAATCGCCTCCATGGTCGTAATGTCGGTCATACAGCGCCCCCGAGAGTGATGCCCGCAAAATAGGCTCGCACCACAGCCATGTAGCGTTCGTCATCCAGCAAGAAGGCATCATGGCCGTGCGGGGCGTCGATCTCGGCATAGGCCACGTCGCGTCGGTTGTCGAGCAAGGCTTTTACGATTTCGCGGCTGCGTTTGGGGCTGAAGCGCCAATCCGTCGAAAAGCTGATGACCAGGAATTTGCAGCACGCTCGCTCCAGCGCCCGGCTCAAATTGCCACCAAAGGCACGTGCGGGGTCAAAGTAATCCAGTGCGCGAGTGATGAGCAAATAAGTGTTGGCGTCAAAGTACTCGGCAAACTTGTCACCCTGGTAGCGAAGGTAGCTCTCGATCTGGAATTCGACGTCTTGTGTGGAGTACTTCAGGGGCACCAGAGCGCCGTCTGACGAGGGTTGCCCCGACGCTTGCGCCAATGCGGCGGCCCTGAGCTGACGCCCGAACTTGTCGTTCATCACGTCATCACTCAGGTAGGTGATGTGGCCAATCATGCGAGCGATGCGCAGGCCGCGCTTGGGCACGGTGCCGTGGCGGTAAAAGTGACCGCCATGAAAATCAGGGTCGGTCACGATGGCGCGGCGAGCCACTTCATTGAAGGCGATGTTCTCAGCCGTCAGGTTGGGCGCGCTGGCAACGACCACGGCATGCCGGACACGGTCAGGGTATTGCAGCGTCCAGCTCAGGGCCTGCATGCCTCCAAGAGAGCCGCCCATGACAGCGGCCAGTGTTTGTATGCTCAACGCATCGAGCAAACGGGCCTGTGCATGGACCCAGTCTTCTACCGTCACCACAGGGAAGTCAGCACCGTAGATCTGTTGGCTACCAGCGGGTGCGTCCGGGTTTGCGTTCATCGGGCCGGTCGAGCCAAAACACGAGCCGAGGTTGTTGACGCCAATCACAAAGAAACGGTTGGTATCGACCGGTTTACCCGGGCCGATCATGTTGTCCCACCAGCCCTCGGATTTGTCCTGACCTTCATAAACGCCAGCCACATGGTGAGAGGCATTCAGGGCGTGGCAGATCAGGACCGCATTGGAGCGGTCGGCGTTCAATTCACCGTAGGTCTCGAATGCCAGGTCGTAGTCGCGGATAGCCGCACCGCTTTGGAGAGGCAAGGCAGCGTCGAAGTGCATGGTTTGCGGCGTCGCGATCAATCTCATGGCCTAACGTACATCCGAAAAAAAACCGGCATCGCAAAAAACGAAGCCGGTGTTGGGGTGCGGTCCGTCTTTAGCTGCATTTGTTAAGCGCCCGCAAGCTGGAGCAAATTGGCGCTCGGAAAGTATATCAATTGCGTGTCAATGCCTGGCAATCGGTAATTCCTCCAGGCCGTGGCGCAGTCAAGCTGTGCACCTCAATGGGGCTTGGTTGTCAATCGCCTAGCATGGCGCGAAATTTGCTTTATAACGGTGCAAAAATGTAATTTCTTGATTTTTCGCACCAAAACAAATCATTTTTTATCAGAGGTACGACATGGAAGCACTCAAACAGGGCGCGGATGCCTTGTTCATTCTGCTTGGCGGCATCATGGTCCTGGCCATGCATGCGGGTTTTGCGTTTTTAGAGTTGGGCACCGTCAGGCGCAAAAATCAAGTTAACGCCTTGGTCAAGATTCTGGTGGACTTCTCGGTTTCCACTGTGGTCTATTTTGTGGTGGGCTATGGCGTGGCCTACGGCACCAACTTTTTTGTCGGCGCTGAGCAGTTGGCGGCAAAAAATGGCTACGACCTGGTCAAGTTTTTCTTTCTGCTGACCTTCGCTGCGGCCATTCCCGCCATCATTTCAGGTGGCATCGCAGAGCGTGCACGCTTTTGGCCACAACTCATTGCCACGGCCGTAATCGTTGGCTTTATCTACCCTTTCTTCGAGGGCATCGTATGGAACCAACAGCTGGGAATTCAGGCTTGGCTAAAAGAACTGACGGGCGCGGAGTTCCATGATTTCGCGGGCAGTGTCGTGGTTCATGCCGTGGGGGGCTGGATTGCTCTGCCTGCAGTCATCTTGTTGGGCGCCCGTAGCAACCGGTACCGCAAGGATGGCGCCATATCCGCGCATCCGCCGTCTAGCATCCCTTTTCTGGCCTTAGGCGCCTGGATATTGACGGTCGGTTGGTTTGGCTTCAACGTGATGAGTGCACAAACCCTGGACAAGATCTCGGGACTGGTGGCCGTTAACTCCCTGATGG
>JBJOJH010000098.1:0-4896 GCA_046046715.1 Pseudomonadota bacterium
AACCTGCACGTCGCGCAGGGCGAGTTCTGTGTGTTTGTGGGCCCTTCCGGCTGCGGCAAATCCACCCTGCTGCGCATGATTGCGGGCCTGGACGACATCACCGCTGGTGACCTGCTGATCGACGGCAAACGCGTCAACGACACACCGCCGTCACAGCGTGGCGTAGCCATGGTGTTTCAGAGCTATGCACTCTTTCCGCACCTCAGCGTGTTCGACAACATGGCTTTTGGCATGCAGCTCGCCAAGGTCGATGCCAAGGTCATCAAGCAAAGGGTGCAAGAGGCGGCCCGCGTGCTGCAGCTCGAAGCCCTGCTGGAGCGCAAACCCAAGCAGCTCTCGGGCGGCCAGCGCCAGCGGGTGGCCATCGGTCGCGCCATCGTGCGCGAACCCGGGGTTTTTCTGTTCGATGAGCCGCTGTCCAACCTGGATGCAGCGCTGCGCGTGCAAACCCGCTTCGAAATCGCCAAGATCCACCGCGACTTTGGCAAGGCCAGCACCATTTACGTCACGCACGACCAGGTTGAAGCCATGACCCTGGCCGACCGCATCCTGCTACTGAACACCGGCGACGCGGTGGCCCGCGAGGGCAGCGTGGCCCAATGTGGCAGCCCGCTGGAGCTGTACCACCGCCCGCGCAACCTGTTTGTCGCCGGCTTCATCGGCTCGCCCAAAATGAACTTCCTGGCCGGCGAGCTGCTCGAAGGCTACGCCGATTACGCACGCATCCGCCTGCACAGTGGCGAAACCGTCGACGCCCTGGTCGATGCCAGCGCACTCTCCCCCGGCGAGGCGGTGACCGTGGGTCTGCGCCCCGAGCACGCCGAGCTGGGCACGGCCACCCAGCACATCGTGCGCCAGGTGCAATGGCAGGAACGCCTGGGCGAATCCACTTACCTGTACCTGCAAGGCGAGGGCACAGAGCCCCTGGTGATCAAGGCACCCGGCCAAGCCCATGCCAGCGCCGGTCAGCGCGTGGCGCTGTGCCTGCCATCAGGATCGCTGCACGTCTTCAACAGCGATGGTTACGCCCTGGAGCGCCGCGCTGCCATGCAAGACGTGGTGATTGCGGCGGCCTGATTCGGTTCGACTTTCCGGTGCAACCTACCAGAGGGCAGTCATGAAACTTGGCATTTGCTACTACCCCGAGCACTGGGCCGAGGCCTGGTGGGCCGATGACGCCCGCCGCATGCGTGAGATGGGCATCTCGCTGGTGCGCATTGCCGAATTCGCCTGGAGCCGCATCGAGCCTTCCCCGGGCGTGTTTGATTGGGCCTGGCTGGACCGCGCCATTGAAACGCTGCATGCGCAAGGTCTGGGCGTGGTGATGTGCACGCCCACCGCCACGCCGCCCAAGTGGTTGATCGATGCCGAGCCCGAGACTCTGGCCTGGGACATGCAGGGCCAGCCACGCGGCTTTGGCTCGCGCCGGCACTACTGTTTTTCCAGCCCCGGCTACCGGGTGCAGTCGCGCCGTATCTGCCGCCAGGTGGCCGAGCGCTACGGCCAGCATCCCGCCGTTATCGCTTGGCAGACCGACAACGAATACGGCTGTCACGACACCATCCTGAGCACCTCACCTGCGGCACGGGCCGGCTTTCGGCGCTGGCTGGCCGCGCGTTACGGCACCGTAGACGCCCTCAACACCGCCTGGGGCACCGTGTTCTGGAGCCAGGAATACCGCAGCTTTGACGAGGTAGACCTGCCCACCGGTACCGTGACCGAGGCCAACCCCTCGCACCGGCTGGACTGGCGCCGCTTTGCATCGGACGAGGTCGTGGCCTTCAACCGGGAGCAGGTCGAGATCCTGCGCGCCTGCTCGCCCGGGCGGCCGGTGTCGCACAACTTCATGGGCTTTTTTACCGAGTTCAACCACCACGACGTGGCGGCCGATCTGGACATCGCCACCTGGGACAGCTACCCCCTGGGCTTCACGCAGAACTTCTTTTTGACAGCCACCGAGAAGGTGCGCTGGGCCCGCACCGGCCACCCGGATATTCCTGCCTTTCACCACGACCTGTACCGAGGCATGTGTGCGGATGGCCGTTGGTGGGTCATGGAGCAGCAACCCGGACCGGTGAACTGGGCGCAATGGAACCCCGCACCGCTGGACGGCATGGTGCGCCTGTGGACCTGGCAAGCCTTTGCCCACGGCGCCGAGGTGGTGAGCTATTTCCGCTGGCGCCAAGCCCCTTTTGCACAGGAGCAGATGCACACCGGCCTGCATCGGCCCGACCGCAGCCTGGACCAGGGGGGTATCGAGGCCACCCAGGTCAGCCAGGAATTGCGGGCACTTGCTGCACAAATCGCCCACCCATCCCCGGACCTCGCCACAGGGGCGGCACATCTGCGGGTGCATGCGCCCGTGGCGCTGGTTTTCGATTACGAATCGCTCTGGATGAGCCAGATTCAGCCCCAAGGGGCCGACTACAACGCCCTGGAGCTGAGTTTTCGCATTTACAGCGTGCTGCGCGGCCTGGGCCTGGATGTGGACATCGTCAGCCCGCATGCTCCACTGGGTGGCTACCGGCTGGTGGTGCTGCCAGCCCAGTGGCAGGTACCCACACCCCTGCTGCAAGAACTCACCCAGTCCACGGCCCATATCGTTCTGGGCCCGCGTGCTGGCTCCAAAACCCCCGATCTGCAAGTCCCTCAGAACCTGGCACCGGGCCCCTTGCAGGCCCTGGCCGGCCTGCAGGTGCAGCGCGTGGCCTCTTTGCCACCCGGCATGCAGGAAACCGTGCGCTGGACGGATCCAACTACAGAGCCTGACACCTTGGCCACACGTTGGCGAGAGGACTGGCTGCTACAGGGCGCCGAGGACGAGGCCCAATTTGACGATGGTCGCGCCGCCGTTGCGCGCCTAGGACGCACCCGCAGTGTGGCGGCCTGGCTGGACGATGCCGGCTGGCGACGGCTGCTCAAACTTTCCGCACACGACGCCGGACTGAACACGCTGGACCTGCCGGAGAGCCTGCGCGTCAGTCGCATCGGCGCACTCACTGTGGTCTGCAATTTTTCAAACCAGGTCACTCACTTTGTGCCGCCGGACCCAGGGCAAGTGCTGCTGGGCGCTGCAGAACTGGCTCCTTGTGACGTGGCCATCTGGCGCAACTGACACACCATTTAACTGACCCGACACTCTTCGACGTCATTTGACAGGACACCGGCCACGCCGGCTTGAAACACCTTGAACACAGCACACACTCACTCCCACGCCGACTATCTGGTCCTGCACAGCAGCAACAGCTCGCTGGTGCTGGAAAGACGCCTCGACGAGGCGCCAATCTGGCGCTACTGGGGCCCGCGCCTGCCCGACCAGGCCACGCCAGGCATGGACTTGCGCGCCACGCGCCCCTTGCCCTCTTTCATGCTCGACCTCGACCAGCCGCTGACGCTGGCGCCCACCTTTGGTGTGGGCTGGTTTGGGCAGAGCGCCCTGCTGGCCCATCGCGACGGGCAAGACTTTGCCCAGGCCTTTACCGCCTGCGAAGTGGAGTGGCTGCAGCGCGACGATCAGGCCAGTGCCGTGCGGCTGCTGTTGCGCGACCCGGTCGCCCGCATGCTGCTGACTGTGACGCTCAAGTTGGACGCCGCCAGCGATGTGCTCACCATGAGCAGCACCTTGACCAACCAGAGCGAGCAGCCCATCGACGTGCAGTGGCTGGCAGCAGGCACTTTGCCCCTGCCCGGACACAGCCAGGCTGTGCGTTTTTTTGCCGGCCAGCACGTCAACGAGTTCATCGAATGCAACGAGGCCCTGACGCGCAGCCTGTGGCGCCGTGAAAGCCGGCGTGGCCGCACCACGCACGACTGTTTTCCCGGTGCGGTGGTCAGCACGCCGGGCACCACGGACGATGCCGGCCTGGTGTTTGGCGCGCATCTGGCCTGGTCCGGCAATCACCAGCAAACCATCGAGTGGCTGCATGACGGCCAATACCAATGGCAAATGGGCGAATGGTTGGCCCCGGGTGAGGGCCGGCTGGCCTCGGGTGCCACGTTGCAGACGCCCGAACTGGTGGCCAGCTGCTCGCAAGCCGGCTACAACGGCCTGGCGGCCAACTTCCACTCCGAACTGCGCGCCCGCCTGAACTGGCCAGGCGGGCAGATGCGCCCACGCCCGGTGCACCTCAACACCTGGGAAGGCTTTTACTTCGACGTCTATCCGGACAAGGTCAAGTCGCTGGCCGACGCGGCAGCAGCCGTGGGCATCGAGCGCTTTGTGCTGGACGACGGCTGGTTTCACGGCCGCCACCACGATCGCGCTGCGCTGGGCGACTGGTGGCCCGACGAAACCAAGTTTCCGGCCGGCCTGGGGGAATTGATCGCCCACGTCAATGCGCTGGGCATGGAATTTGGCCTGTGGGTCGAGCCCGAGATGGTCAACCCCGACAGCGAGCTGTTCCGTGCCCACCCCGACTGGGCACTGCAACAGGCCGGCCGGCCGCTGATCACCGCACGCAACCAGCTGGTGCTGGACATCTCCCGGCCCGAGGCCAGTGACTATCTTTTCGACAAAATATCTGCCCTGCTGGCGGCGCACCCCATTGGCTACCTGAAGTGGGACCACAACCGCGACCTCACCACTGCGGGCCTGGCCAACGGCAGCGCCGGCTTTCGGGCACAGGTGCACGCGGCCTACGCGCTGATGGCACGCCTGCGCGCAGCCCACCCCCAGGTCGAGATCGAGAGCTGTTCAGGCGGCGGCGGGCGCATTGACTTTGCCGTGCTGCGCCACACACACCGGGTCTGGACCAGCGACTGCATCGACGCACTCTCCCGGGTCAACATCCAGCGCGGATTCCTGCAGTTTTTCCCGCCCGAGATCATGGGTGCGCATGTGGGCACGGCCCCGGCGCACACCACTGGTCGCACGCAAAACATGGCTTTTCGGGCCGC
>JBJOJH010000099.1:0-3257 GCA_046046715.1 Pseudomonadota bacterium
ACAAAGATAACTCACTATGAATTTTCACCTGCCAGCCCTGAGATGGTCCTTGCTTCCCGCAAAGATCCGAGGCATGTTCAACCTGAATGACCCACGCTGGGGTCGTGATGAGGGCAAGACGCCCACAGACTCAGACGCCAAACCTTCTGGGGATGTGCCTCCGCCCCCCGGGCCCAAGCCCGATGCTTGGCAACAGCCCCCCGGTCGCGGCCAGCAGCAACAAAGCGGCCCGCCCGATTTAGATGAACTGTGGCGCGATTTCAACCGCAAACTGGGCCAGCTTTTCGGCGGCAAAGGCGGCCAGCAGGGCCCCGGTGGTTCAGGCGGCTCTGGGGGTTCAGGCGGTGGATCTGGTGGGCCTGGTATTCCGGTTTTCTTCAAAAACCTGGGCTTGGGCGTGATCTTGGCTGCGGCTTTGCTGGTCTGGCTCGGCACCGGCTTTTTCATCGTGCAAGAAGGTCAGCAAGCGGTGATCACCCAGTTTGGCAAATACCACTCCACCGTAGGGGCTGGTTTTATCTGGCGCATGCCTTATCCGGTGCAACGCCATGAACTGGTGTTCGTCACCCAAATCCGCTCTGTGGACATTGGGCGTGACAACATCATCAAGGCCACTGGTTTGCGTGAGTCGGCCATGCTGACTGAAGACGAAAACATCGTTGAAATCAAATTTGCCGTGCAATACCGTCTGAACGACGCACGGGCTTATTTGTTCGAAAGTCGCAACCCCACAGAAGCCGTGGTTCAGTCAGCTGAAACCGCAGTGCGTGAAGTGGTCGGCAAAATGAAGATGGACTCTGCCTTGGCCGAAGAACGCGATCAGATTGCCCCTCGCGTGCGGCAAAAAATGCAAACCATTCTCGACCGCTACAAAGTGGGCATTGAGGTGGTCGGTATCAACTTGCAACAAGGCGGCGTTCGCCCACCTGAGCAAGTGCAAGCGGCATTTGACGATGTGCTGAAGGCGGGACAAGAACGCGAACGCGCTAAAAACGAAGCCCAAGCCTACGCCAACGATGTGATTCCGCGTGCTGTAGGTGCGGCCTCGCGTTTGAAGGAAGAAGCCGATGCCTACCGTGAGCGCATCGTGGCGCAAGCCGAAGGTGACTCACAACGCTTCAAGACCATCTTGCCTGAGTATCAAAAGGCGCCTCAGGTCATGCGTGACCGGATGTACACCGATACGATGCAGCAGATTTACAGCAACGTGACCAAGGTGCTGGTGGACAGCAAGCAGGGTTCGAACATGCTCTATTTGCCACTCGACAAAATCATGCAACAGGTTTCATCCGTGGTACCCCCTGCAGTTGAGGCTGCCGCACCTGCCGCAGCGCCCGCCGGTGCCAATGGCGCAAACAATGGGGCGGCCGACACCCGTTCGCGCGACCTGCAGCGTTCACGTGAACGCGATCCACGATAAGGACAAAGAAAATGAATCGCATTGGATTGTGGATTTCGACTTTGCTGTTGGGCTTTGTGCTCATCAGTTCAACGGTTTTTGTGGTCGACCAACGCCAATTTGGCGTGGTCTACGCTTTGGGGCAAATCAAAGAAGTCATCACCGAGCCCGGCTTGCACTTCAAGTTGCCGCCGCCCCTGCAAAACGTCAATTACATCGACAAGCGTTTGCTGACGCTGGACAGCCCTGACAACGAACCCATGTTGACCGCTGAAAAGCAGCGTGTGGTGATTGACTGGTATGTGCGTTGGCGCATCGTCGACCCCCAGGCGTATATCCGCAATGTGGGTCTGGATGAAAAAGCCGGCACCAGCCAACTCAACCGCGTGGTGCGCAACGCGTTTCAAGAAGAGATCAACAAGCGCACCGTCAAAGAATTGCTTTCCTTGAAGCGTGAAGAGTTGATGGACGACGTCAAAGCTGCCGTGTTGTTGGTGGTCAAGGGCAGCAAGCCTTGGGGCGTGGATGTGGTCGATGTGCGCATCACCCGCGCCGACTATGTGGATACCATCACCGAGTCGGTCTATCGCCGTATGGAAGCCGAGCGCAAGCGGGTGGCCAACGAATTGCGCTCGACGGGCGGTGCCGAGGGTGAAAAGATTCGCGCCGATGCCGATCGTCAACGTGAAGTGACAGTGGCCAACGCCTACCGTGAAGCACAAAAAATCAAAGGGCAGGGCGATGCACAAGCCGCGCGTTTGTACGCGGATGCCTTTGGCCGTGATCCACAATTTGCACAGTTCTACCGCAGCTTAGAAGCTTACAAAGCCAGCTTCAACAGCAAGGGCGACGTGATGGTGCTCGACCCTGCCAGTTCAGAGTTTTTCAAAGGCATGCGCGGCTCGTCTGGTGCAACGCCAGCCAAAAAATAAATGTCGCTGGAAACCCTCCTTTTGGCACTGGGCCTGATGCTCATGCTGGAGGGTTTCATGCCGATGGTCTTGCCGGGGCTCTGGAAGCGGCTGTTTGAACAGTTGCTTCAACTCGAAGATGGCCAAATTCGCTTCTTTGGCATGTTCATGGTGATGACAGGATTGTTGCTGTTCTGGCTTGTTTCCTGACGCGTTTCCCAGAAATCGGCTCGCAAGTCGGTAAAATCTCGGTTTTAACAGTCTCCCTTCATCCCCATGTCTGCTTGGGTCCTCCCGGATCACATTGCCGATGTCCTGCCCTCTGAGGCCCGGCACATCGAAGAACTCCGCCGCGAACTGCTGGACACTGCCCGTGGCTATGGCTACGAGTTGGTCATGCCGCCGTTGCTGGAGCATTTGGAGTCTTTGCTCACGGGCACTGGCGAAGCCCTGGATTTGCAGACTTTTAAGCTGGTTGACCAGCTTTCTGGGCGTACTTTGGGTTTGCGTGCCGACACCACCCCCCAAGTGGCCCGCATCGATGCGCATTTGTTGGGCCGCGTCGGACTGACCCGTCTTTGCTATTGCGGACCGGTTTTACACACCCGTCCTGCGCGTCCGCATGCCACCCGCGAACCCTTGCAATTGGGCGCAGAAATCTACGGCCATGCTGGCCCTGAGGCCGATCTGGAAGTTCTGCAACTGGCTTTGGATTGCTTGCGTGCCGCCCGTGTGGGTGATTTGCAGGTTGACTTGGCCGATGCACGCATCGTGAGCAGCTTGCTTTCCTCAGAAAAAATTTCAGATGCGCTGCGTCACGACATTCATGCCGCCCTGGCCATCAAAGATGGCAGCGCCATTGAGCGTCTGACTGTGGATTTCTCTCCTGCCAACCGTCAGGGCCTGCTGGCCTTGGTGAGCTTGTACGGCGATGCCTCGGTGCTGGA
>JBJOJH010000100.1:0-2807 GCA_046046715.1 Pseudomonadota bacterium
CGACTGCCGGCGTCTGCCTGGGTAGTGGTGGCCACACAGGGGCGGCGGGATGTGCAGGGTCTGAAGACGGCGCTGGCCTTGCAGCCCCAGGGCTTGTGGTTTGTGGCGAGTGCCCGCAAGGACCGGGTCATTCTGGATTCACTGTTGGCCAGCGGCGAGGACGCTGAGGCCGTCTCACGCATCGTGGCCCCAGCAGGCGAATTCATCGGGGCCCAAACGCCTGAAGAGATTGCCTTGTCGGTCCTGACCTCTGTGGTGGCCGCCCGCCGTGGTCGCATGCCCCAGCCTTCAAAACCTGTGGTGGCCCAGGATGCAGTCCAAGCAGCACCCTTGACGGCAGTAGCACCTGTCGCCAGCTGCTGTGGTGGTGGCGATGGTGGGGCCATTGCGCCGACGGCAGTGGCTGATCCTGTCGTGGCTGCGCCGGTCAACTCATCCTGCTGCGGAGGCTGAGCATGGGCTGCATCCTCAAAGGTGGCGGCGGTTTGTACAGCCGGGTGGCCATTGGTGCCGTGTTGCTGGCAGCGGGGTCGGCGTCTCGCATGGGGCACCGGCCCAAATGTTTGCTGGAGCTGGGCGGCGTTCCCCTGATCCGTCGGCAGTTGATTGCCCTGTCGGGTGCCGGTGTCGATGAACTAGTGGTGGTGTTGGGCCACTACAGCGATCGCATTGAGCAGGTGGTCCAGGATTTTCCGGTGACGCTGGTGCGCAACCCTGACCCGGAAGCCGGCCAGGTGTCGTCGCTGCGTCTGGGCTTGCAGGCGCTGTCGCCCATGCTGTATGCCGCCTTGACCGCGCTGGCCGATCAGCCTCTGAAAAACTCGCAATAAATCAACTATCTGTTTGGGGCTTACAAAAAGCGGCCGGCGGGTACCCAGGTGGTGCAACCCACCCTGGATGGGTTGCCTGGCAACCCGGTCATGTTCAGCAGCGAGGTGCGCGAGCAGATTTTGGCAGGACAGGCGCACATCGGTTGCCGCCAGTGGCAAGCGGCCTACCCGGACCAGGTGCACCCTTGGGTCACCACCAACAAGCGCTACCGCATTGATGTGGACTCACCCGAGGATGTTGCAGCCCTGGCACAGCAGACCGGTCACCAGTTGCGCTGGCCGGCCGACTTGCAGCTGGTGAGCTGATTCAGGGCCGTCCATGAGCACCGCTGATCAACGCTGCCTGGCCTTGTGGCCCACGCCTTTGGGCCTGCATCGCTACGGTGCGGCGGACGCCTTGAACGGAAATCTGGTGCGTATGTTCACGGCCATGCGCGCGACGCAGCTGGCACTGCGGGGGCAGGGGGATGTATCCCCACCGGCCTTTTTTGCCAGCAGCGATGATTTGTTGGAGCGCATCCGCTTGAGCGAGTGGGAGGGCTTTGTGCGGTTCGTGGTGGACAGCTTGCGCGACACCGTGGCCGCCGCCAATCAGGGGGCTTGGCCTGAGACCGCGCCGGGTCTGCGCATGGCGATCAACGGCATGTGGTTTCAGATCTCCAACCAGGGGGTGCATCACGATGTGCACACCCACGGCAACTGCTCCTGGTCCGGGGTGTACTGTGTGCAGGTGGATGCCGAGGCGCAGCGTGTGGCCCACCCTGTGCTGGGTGCGCACAACGGCATCACCCGGTTTTACGGCCCCCGGTTTGGTCATCAGGCTGGCGCCTACATGGACTTTGGCAATGCCTACTTGCAGGCGGCCCATCTGGACGTAGCGCCCGTGCCCGGACAGCTGGTCCTGTTTCCGTCGTGGTTGGCCCATCAGGCCATGCCTTATCAGGGCAGCAGCGACCGCATCATCATTTCTTTCAATGCCAGCGTGCATGCTGCAGCGGGCTCGGACCAGCTGGCCTCCTACGCCGCACGCTGAACATCGGGCAGTCCCATGCCAGCTCCCCTGTCCCTGTCATCGGTCGTGCTGGGCACCACACCTTCCGTCTGGCGAATGTGGCAACCTGCCGATGCCGCTGCACGGTGGGTGTCCGCGCTGGGGGCGGTTTTGCCCTGGCTGGTGCTGGCGCAGTGGGGTGTTCAGCTGACGTACTCGTGGGCCGGGGGCATGTTGCCTTTGGCCTTGTGGTGGGCGGGAAGATTGTGTCTGGCCCCCTGGTCGCATGTGTTGGAAGGCCGCAGGTCTTCTTTGCTCGGCGCAGCCCTGGCTGGTGTAGGCATGTGGGTACTGGTGCAGGATGCCCACGGTCACCTGCAATTACTTGCATGGGCGGGGGTGGTGTTAGGGTGGTTGGTGTTCTCCGAGAGTCTGCGCGGCTTGAGGACTTCATCCTCTGAAGGTGGTGGCTTTGCCCATGTGGCGCTGCCGGTGACAGCCGCACTCATCTGGTTACTAGCCGGCGACCCCCTGGCCTGGCAAAGTCATTGGTTGTGGCACATCGTGGTCTTACTGACCCTGGGTGCGGCCGCCTTTTTATTGGCCCCACAAGCTCGACGTGTAGCAAGTTCGCCGCCTGCGTTACCCGCTTTGCCCCCCGATGGCGCCACCCTTAGCAGCCGGTCGATCATGGGCCTGATGATGGGGGGGCTCTTTGTGTTTGACCAATCTTGTCTGGGCCCAGCCTGGCCGCCGGCCACAGTGATTGGTTTACACCTCGGGGTCATGACGGTCTTGTCTGGCCTTGCGATGGCCCTACGCGCCACATCACTGCACGCAGAACCCGTGGGAGCCTTGTTGCGGCCCTGGCGTTTGCCCCTGATGCTGGTGGGCAGCATGCTGCTGCTGGCCGCGTCTGGTCCACCATGGACCCTTTTCGGTATGGTTCTGCAGGTGCTGCCCTGGGTGATTGATATGCACTGGCG
>JBJOJH010000101.1:0-3764 GCA_046046715.1 Pseudomonadota bacterium
GCCTGACAGAACTGGCTCTGCGCACCTCGCTCACGCCTAGACAACAAGATTATCTGGACAAGGTCCATGCCGCCGCAAAGTCGCTGCTAGGCATCCTCAACGACGTGCTGGATTTTTCCAAGATCGAGGCGGGCAAGCTTCAGATGGAGCACATCGCCTTTCATCTGGACGACGTGCTTGACGGGGTTGCAGCGGTGCTTGCCGTCCAGATCGAACAAAAAGGGCTGGAATTGTTGGTGATGCGTCAACCGAATGTTCCGAGCCACCTGGTGGGAGACCCTCTGCGGCTGGGGCAAGTTCTGACCAATCTGGTCAACAACGCCATGAAGTTCACCGAGCGTGGTGACATCATCATCCGTACCGAATTGATCGCAGTGCAGGCAGGAAAGGCGCGCCTCAAATTCAATGTGCAGGACACCGGCATAGGCATGACAGCCGAACAAATGGCGCGCCTTTTCTCCCCTTTCAGTCAGGCCGACAGCTCCACAACGCGTAAATTTGGCGGTACCGGTCTGGGGCTTGCGATCAGTCGGCAACTGGTGGAAATGATGAACGGTCGCATCGGTGTTGAGAGCGAGCCCGGCGTGGGAAGCAACTTCAACTTTGAAGCCGAGTTCGACATCGACACAGAGGTACATGCCCAACACCCACAGGAAGACGTTGATTTGCAGGGCTTGAAGGTCCTGGTGGTCGACGACAACAGCCATGCATGTGAAATTCTGAAAAGCCATCTGGGCCAGTTCTCATTTCGGGCCTACACCTGCGACAACGCGCAGACCGCATTTGCCCAATTGCAATCCTGTCCCGCAGACGATCCGTTCAGGCTGGTCCTGATGGACTATCGCATGCCCGGCATGAATGGCCTGGAGGCAGCGCGCCACATCAAGGACAACATGGCCCTGCGATGTATTCCCAAGATCGTCCTGGTCACGGCAGCCAGCCGCACTGTCGAAGGTGAACAAGGACTCGAGGTGGTCGATGAGGTGTTGGCAAAGCCTGTCAACGCGTCCCTGCTTCTGGATGTGGTGATGAATGTCTTTGGCCAGCCGCTCAAGCGCCGTGCCCAGAACCACCACCGTCGATCAACATTCGATCTTGACTTGCTCAAGCCCATCCAGGGCGCACGGGTTTTGTTGGTAGAGGACAACGCCATCAATCGCCAGGTCGCAACAGAGCTGCTCGAGCAGGCAGGCCTGCGGGTAGACCTGGCTGTCAATGGGCAAGAGGCACTGGACAGCGTGCTATCCACCCCCTACGAATGCGTGCTGATGGATATACAGATGCCTGTCATGGACGGCCTGACGGCGGCGGCAAAGATACGGAGCATGAGCGATCTCAGCCAGCCCCCCATCCTGGCCATGACCGCCAACGTGATGGCTGAAGATCGGGCGGAGGCTTTGCTGGTTGGCATGAATGATCACATTGCCAAGCCCATAGATCCTCGCGAACTCTTTACGGCCCTGCTGAAATGGATACCCGCGGGAAACAGAGAGCCCTATTCACCGGTCGCGCGTGACGTCACCATCAACGGCACTCCAGATCAGGCAAACAACGGCCTTCCCGACCATGCGCCCGGGCTAGACCTGGCCACAGCCCTGCGCAACATTGGCGGCAACAGCAAATTGCTGCGCAAGTTATTGCTGGACTTCCAACAGGACCACGCGAACGATCTGGCGCTCATGCGCCACGCTCTTGATACAGGAGATGCCTCAGTGGTGGAGCGCACTTCCCACACCTTAAAAGGCGTTGCGGGCACGCTGGGTGCCACCGAGCTGCAAGCTGCAGCCGCCAAGCTTGAATCCACATTACGGCACAACCCGGCTGAGGTGCCCGTGAGCCAGGTGTCCGAATTGATCGACGAGCTCGAGAGTCACCTCGCCCCCATCCTGAAGACGCTGGCAGACCTGGCCTGGCCAGACGACATACCGCCCGCATCTGCGCCGACTGCGGCGCCGTCCGGCACCGGGAGAGTTGATCTGTCCACTCAATTCGATGAACTGGCTGAACTCCTGAGAGAAATGAATCCCGATGCCAGCGAGCGGTTGGATGCGATTTCGGCCTTGGCGGCCCAGAGTGGCCAGGCCAGCACGCTCTCACTGCTCAGAGAGCAAACCGACAACTTTGAATTTGAGCTTGCGCTCGAAACACTGAATCAACTGCGCCAGGAGTGCCTATGACCCAGCCCGAAACCCCATCCGAAAAAGCAAAGATATTGGTGATTGACGACGAAAGGTTCAACCTGAATACCTTGCATGGCCTGCTACGCAACGACTATCAGATCATGGTGGCCACGGGGGGCGAGCAGGGTCTGAAGGCGGCCCTGACAGGACGCCCAGACCTGATACTTCTAGACATCAACATGCCAGACATGAATGGCTTTGATGTGTGCCGCAAGCTCAAGATGCAAGAAGAGACGCAGGCTATTCCGGTCATTTTCATTACCTCGATGAATGAGGCCACAGACGAAACCCTGGGTCTGGAATTGGGTGCGGTGGATTACATCACCAAGCCATTCAACCTGTCAGTCGTCAAGGCGAGGGTACGAACCCATCTGCGCCTGAAGCAGCAGAGCGATCTGCTCGAGGGCTTCGCTTTCAAAGATGGACTCACCGGCCTGCCCAATCGGCGGGCTCTCAACGAAAAGCTGGAACTTGAATGGAAACGCTGCGAACGTAGTCAAGGACCTTTGTCGGTGCTGATGATGGACGTGGATCACTTCAAGCTCTACAACGATCACTACGGACACGGCGCGGGGGACGAGTGTCTACTCGCCGTGGCACAAGCATTGGGCGCTGTGGTGAAGCGCGCCGGAGATATGGTCGCACGCTACGGTGGTGAGGAGTTCGTTGTGGTTTTGCCTGACACCAGCCAGGAGCAGGCAATGAGCGTGGCGGCCAATTTGTGTCGGGCCGTGGCCGGCATGCAACGACCTCACGCCACCTCTTTGGTGTCCGATGTCGTGACCATCAGCATCGGTGCAGCCACCTTGGTACCCACAACCTCCGGTGATCTGGCACAACTGCTCTCCTCGGCAGATGCCATGCTTTACCAGGCCAAGTCGAGCGGCAGAAACACTTACAGAGGTGAAGACTTGGCTGCATCGTAGAAAAGGTGCATTGAGGTGCTTTCCAGTCCGCATTGATCCAAGCTTCAAAGTCGATTGTGGCTACTGACTAAGTTTGGCGAGATTAGCAGTCGCAACGACGACCCAGCGGTCGGCCTGCACACGAAAAACAATCAATTGGGGCGCCAGGTTCTCGACGGTGCGCCCTTCAATCACCTCATCCACCTCCAGATTGAACGTCACAACCCGAATGTCGGACTGGCCAGTCACCCTGAGGTTCCTGAACCGTGGCGTCGTCCTGATGACCGGGATGCTGCGCTCCAGATAAGCAGACTTGTCGTAAACGGCACCGTTGGAACGCACGATCTGGAACTCAGGTGCCAAATAGGGCGCAATGGTCTGCTGGTTTCCGCTGGAGAGCGCCCTGAACAGCGACTCCAATGCCTGCTGGGCTTGAACCTGCGACTCCCCCTGCTGTTGCGCCTTGGCAGGCAAGCCAGGCAAACATAGAGCAAAGGCCAAGAAGGTTGAATAAAGAACATGTTTCATGAGATGTGTTTACAGGTTGAGTTGAGTGGCTAGAGCGGAATGCTGCTCATCTTGTTCTGCGTACGCCGTCCAGGGTAAACATCACACATAGTCGCGTTGTGTCCTGGCGCAATCCGCAGGCGCGCAGCATCTCTGCAGAAGCACGATTGTC
>JBJOJH010000102.1:0-4819 GCA_046046715.1 Pseudomonadota bacterium
TCGCCAGAGTTTGGCGCGTCGGGCCGTGACGGTAGATCGCGCCCTGGGCGTCCTGGTACCTTCCGCCACGCGTACGCCCACCTACGGCCATGCTGGCCGAAAAACGGCTGCTTACGGCAGCCCAGTGCGCCAGTCCGGCGCCTTCACGGTGCTGGCCGCCTGACCGGCCCTAGCCACCTTCTCGCAACATCGCTCTTTTCTTTTGTAGGTGTGCCTGCCGGGGATGAGCCGGCTTGGCGGGTATCTGTTCGCCCTTGGCGTTGATCTGCATGCGTCACAATTCGCATTTGTTGATGCATTTTTAACGCGTAGCCAGATCGCCCCATGGAAAAAGACACCCGCAGCTCAGCCACGACCGCACCCATGCCCCTGGATGAGGGGGCCGGCTACACCCAGCAGCGCGCTTATGCCGGTGACGTGCTCTACACCGAAGGCATGTCCAGCACGCACATGTATGTGGTGAAAGAGGGCGAGGTCGATATCTACCTGGTTCGTGAAGAAAAGCGCATCGTGCTTGAGACCTTGGGCAAGGGCCAGTGCTTCGGCATGACGCCGCATCTCAGCACGGCTCGACGAATCAACAATGCCGCCGCCCGCACATACTGCGAGCTCTATCTGGTGGAAAACGAAAAGGTCGATGCCGAGTTGAATGCCACGCCCAGGCTCGCGCGGGGCATTTTGCGCACATTGGCCGAGCGTGTGTCCCTGGCCAATGAACTGATCGCCACCCGAGTCAACTACCAGCCGGACATCCTGGTCTACGCCAATCTGCTTTATTTGCTGGGCATCGCCGATGTGGGCAAACAGAAGGCGGAATCCAAGAGCGGATCGGGTCAACCCGTGCTCGCGTCTCCCGCCTTGAACGATGTGTACGCCCAAGCCCGCGCCTTGCTGGGCCAGTCGGATGTGCACACGCGTAACAGTCTGGGCAAGCTGCTCATGCTGCATCTCATCCAGATTGAAGACGACAAAGGCAATGGCAAGCGCGTTATTTTTGCGCCCAAGGACATCGTGGCTCGGGCCCGCAAAATTGCCAGTACCCACCAAGATCAGGGCAAGCTCGATTACGACTATGTGAATGTGGACGAGTTCTCGGCTATGGTTGACGTGGATCGCGGCACCTTACTGAAAAAACTGGCCAGCAGCGAGTTCTCCGAAGACATCTTCACCTTCCGTAAAAGCGAAATTCTTCGTTTGCTCAACGAGAAGGGACGTAAGTTTTTTTACGATCGCAAAATCAAGGCACCCGAAGAGTTCACTCACATCAGCGACATCGAGTTTGCTGACCAGAAGACCATCTTTGAGGTGATTTCGCGTTGCGATGTCTATGACCTGGCCAAGCTGGTCAGTTCTATCGAAGAAGAGGCGGCCAAGAGCAAGATCCTTTCCAGCCTGCCTCGGGCCAAGCGTGAGGAGCTGGAGTTCGAGATGAGCACGCTCAAGCAGGTCGACCCCATTGAGGTGATGCAGTTGGGTAACGGCATCATCAACCAAGTCAAGGAAAAGATGAGCAAGCGCCTTTGACGCCGACCCTGGTAAGAGCCTCGGACTTGCCCCTTTCCCAGTCTGTGCTCAGTGGGATCGCATCTTGGCCCGCAGGCGGGCAATCGATTGGCTGTGGAGTTGGCACACCCGTGACTCGGTGACGCCCAGAACCGCGGCTATTTCCTTGAGGTTCATGTCCTCTTCGTAGTACATGCTCATCACATACTGCTCCCGCTCTGGCAGATTTTTGATGGCCTGCACCAGGGACTGTCGCAGGCGCTGGTCGCGAAGCACGCTCAAGGGGTCGGCATCTTCGTCGGCCACATGCCGATCCAGAAAGCTGTCTTCGTCGTCGCCGCCCCGACCCATGTCTTCCAGATAGACCAGCTGCGTGCCACGCACCTTGCCTAGCAGAGCCTGGTAGTCAGCCAGCGACATGCCCAACTCAGCAGCAATTTCTGATTCGACCGGACTGCGCCCGAGCTGATGCTCCAGTCGGTGCATGGCTTGCTCGATGTCTTTTTGGCTTTTGCGCGAGCCGCGTGACATCCAGTCGCTCTCGCGCAGTTCGTCGATCATGGCGCCGCGTATGCGCTGCGTGGCGAAGGTTTCAAACTGCACGCCCTGCGTGGCTTCAAAGCGGGTCAGCGCTTCGGACAAGCCGATCAAGCCGACCTGGATGAGGTCATCCACCTGCACACTGGCAGGCAGTTTGGCCATCATGTGATGGGCCAGTTTGCGCACCAGGGGCTGGTACTGCCGGATCATCGCATTGCGATCAAGCTGACCTTTTGCCGTGTACATCAAGGACTCCCCACCAAACGTGTGGACCAGCCCGCCATGGGCCGTCCGGGTGATGATTGTGGCGCAAGTGGCAAGGCGCGTTCCAGCAGTCGTCGCGCCAGCCTTTGCAGGTCGGCAGTGTCGGTTGCAAGCGTCGGTTCTGCAGCCAGGGTTTGCGCCTCCAGACGGTAGCCCAGAAAGTACATGGCACAGTCCTGCAGCTGTTGGCTGAATGCACGCCCCGCCTGCACGGCACTTTGCAAGGGTTCGTGCACCAGCGTGGCCAGCATCGGGCGCAGTCCGCCGTATTGCAACATGTGTTTGAGGGTCTGGTAGGCCGTCAGGCGCGAACGCGGGGCGCTCGACACGGCCAGCAGGGGCTCGATACCACTGTTGGCCAAAATACTCTCCAGCAGCGCCGCTGGTGCGTACAGCAGCACGATGGCTTGTCCTTGCAGGGCCAGGCCCAGGCGACCGACCGTCTCACTGACGTCTGAATCGGCGCCGCGCAAGCTGTGCAGGCCCTGAGCGGCAGGCAGTACCAGCCAGTCATGCACAGGCCGGTGGGTGGGCACCGCACGTGGCCCTTGTTGCAACAGTTGCAACAGTCCCGGGTTGTGCGCTTGTTCTGCAGTCGTGCCGTCCAGCACGGTCACGGGCGTACTGCTGAGCTCCATCAAGGTGCCGCACAGATTCCAGAGCAGGGGCAATTCACTGTGCGGATCTCCTTGGCTGGCCACCGCAATGATGCGCGGCATGGCTCGGGCAGCGATGGCTTGCAGACCTGCGCCCTGGGTGTGGCTGGAATCAAGCATGCAGTCGTGCTCCTGCTGTTGCGGGACTGCGTGAATCGGCAAAGAACAGGTTCAGGTCTGACGCCACAGGGTCGAATGCCGATTTGGCTGGCGAACGCATCGAGGTGCGCACCAGGCTGGCCGCGTCGGCCTCTTCCCAGTCTTCGGGCACGCGCTGGCCGTTAGTTACACCGCGCACCACCAGATGATGGCGTATGGCGGCGTCCAGCACCGGGCCCAGCTTGACGGCTTCGTCCACTTTCGAAATCACGGCCTGTTGCACGCCACTCGACTTGAACGAGGCGGCCATGTCGTCCAGGGTGTCGCCATGGGCACCGGCGTTCATCACCATCAGCCGTTTGATGGAGGGCAGATTCAGGACCTGCAGCATGTCTTGTTTGCGGGTGTCGTGCGGCGCCACGCCGGTGGTGTCGATCAATACCAGTTTTTTGCCGGACAGCAGGCCCAGCATGTCTTGAAGGGCGGCTTGATCATGGGCCAGGTGGGCCACGATGCCCATCATGCGGCCAAAGGTACGCAACTGATCGTGTGCGCCAATGCGGTAGGTGTCCAGGGTGATCAAGCCCACGCTGGCCGGGCCATGGGCCTGCGCGCACAGGCCAGCCAGCTTGGCGGCCGTGGTGGTTTTGCCTACGCCTGTGGAACCCACCAGGGCGAAAACGCCACCTTCCTCATAAAGGGGCCGTGCGCCTGCGCCGGTGCGCAGGTTGCGCTCCAGCACATCCATCACCCAGCGCAGGGCCTGGGCTTCCTCTAGCTGTGGCGGCAGTTTTTCCATGATGGCGCGCGACAGGGTGGGAGAGTAGCCTGCCCGGATGAGTTTGAGCATCAGGCTGGATTGCACCGGGCGCTGCTGGGCCTGACCCAACCAGCTCAGGGTATTGAAGCGATCTTCGATCATCGCCTTCATCGCCTGCAGCTCTTCTGTGATGTGGCTGGGTACGCCGGCAGGAGCCTGGTGCGCCGCAGGGGCTGCCATGGCCACCGGCCGTGCAGGTGCTTCCTCTGCTTTGCGCGGAGCTCTGGCGGGAGGTACTGCGCGAGCCGCGGGAGCCGCCGGGCGCTGGGCTTGTGGTGCGGCGCGCGCGGGCTGTGTTTCGTCCGCTTCAGCGCCGGTGTTCAGTGCCTCGTGGCGACGACGCAACATGCGTTCGCGCACATAGTCCTGGAAGGACAGCGTGCTCATGGCCAGCTGCTCGGTGTCTTCCTCGACACTTTTGGCTTCCAGCGCCGAAGCCGCTTCACGGGCCTGGCGCTGGGTGGCATCCCCCTGGCCAGACTTGCCGCCTTGGCTCATGCTGTTGCGCGCATGGGCTTCGTCGAGCGCTTGTAGCGCGTCTTCTGCTGTCGCCATGACTTCGACGCCGCCAGCGATGGGGCGATTCGATAGGATCAGCGTGCCATCTCCGAAAGCCATTCGGGCCTTGGCCAGAGCTTCGCGTGCGGTCGCACCGGTAAAGCGTTGGATATTCATGATGTTGCGCCTCTCAAAATCGGGCCGATACGAATGGTGTGGGTGTCAGGGATCTCGCTGTGCGAAAGCACCTGTAGGCGTGGCGCCACACGGCGCAGCAAGCGGGCAATAGACCCGCGAATCTGGTCGGGCACCAGCAAGCAGGCGGGGAGGCCGATTTCTTCCTGCTTCAGGGCCACGTCGGCAGCCGTGCGGCTCAGCATATCAGCCACACCGGGGTCCAGTGCGGGGCCAGATGCGCCGCCCAGGGCCTGCACCAGCA
>JBJOJH010000103.1:0-6424 GCA_046046715.1 Pseudomonadota bacterium
ACCCAATACGTGGCACCTTCAGCGCCATAGCGCTCCGAATGGGGAGCACCATTGACCAGCTCAAAGGTGCTTCCGACCGTCAGATGCTGGGTGTGGCCCTCGCAGGTCAGCCACATTTCCCCTTGCGTGACCAGGGCCCGCACGCCAAAAGGGTGGGTGTGGGTATCGAGCACCGTGTTGGCCGCCCACTGGCGTTCCAGCACCTCGTCAAAACCGGCGTCCAGGGATCGTTGCTTGAAGTCTTCGAATGTGAGTATTTCCATGGTGTATACCTTTCAGGTGCCGCAGTCTGATTGGGGTGGGGTCGCCTGTCAATGGTTGCTCTTGTAGGCAAGACCCTCGAATGTTGAGGTGCCTTGGACGATTGCGTGCTGGCTGAAGTGTGAACCGCCTGCCCTGCAGATAATGGAAGGACACCATGACTCAGCCCAAGCCCTCGTCCCCGCCTGCATTCGTGCTTTCGCCCGGCCTGATCGCCGTGACTGGCGACGAGCGCAGCGGCAAAACCAGCTTTTTACGGCGGCTCAGTGGTGACCTTGCCCCCTTGCCAGGTGAGGTGCCACCCGCAGATGCCTTGTGGCTCGATTTGAGTCTGGCTGGGCAAGACGATCAAACCCCCGACCAACTGTGGATCGCCTTGCAAGCGCGCCACCCCAAGTGGAATGACGGCCTGCTTCAAGATCTGATCGATGCACTGGATTTGTCTGACCATCGGAGCAAGAAGCTCTTTATGCTGTCTACGGGGAGTCGGCGCAAGGTCGCTGTGGCGGGCCTGCTGTCAAGTGGCGCGACGGTCACTTGTCTGGATCAACCTTATGCTGCTGTGGACTGGGTCTCGGTCCAGGTGATCAGGGACTTTCTGTCCGATGTTGCCGACCACCCCACCCGCAGCTGGGTCGTCGCCGACTATGAGGCCGATCCCCAGTTGCCCTGGCGGCAGGTGATCTCATTAGATTGAGGTCAGTCCTAAGTGCCCGGGATGGGGAAAGGGGAGTCCCGATGGATGTCAGATCACCCCAGCGCCAGCTCGGCGAGCCGCACTGCGCCATTAAGGCTTTTGGCTCCGCCGATGAACAGGTTCAGGTGGCAGAACACGCTGTCGGGCACGCCAGTGACAGCTGCCAATTCCTGATCGCGTAGTCCCGCCCAACTCTCGGGCAAGTCCTTGCGAGCGGTGAAGGAGCCAGCCTCCACCGGCACGGTCTTGACCTGGTACTGTTGGCCGTCGGAGTCTGGATAGATCACGAACAGCACCTCGGGCATCTCGTCCACCACCACCCGCGTCCACGGCATGCCGCCTTCCTGCAGGTGCAGCACCCGGCCGTCCAGCAGTCGCGGGGACTGGCGAACAATGTCCATGGACCTGATCTGGGAGATTTTCTTGACGATAGCGCGGTCGAGAAATTTGCGGGTGATGGCTACAGCTTCATGGAAAAGCTCGACCTGAAGCTGAGCCTTGGCCTCGGGCGTCAGCCCATGCTCCTCCATCCAGTTTGTGTTGAGCTGGGCAACCAGGGCCGACAAGCCGAAGATGCCGGGTGCAACGTCGCCCTGGCCGGTGTCCACGATGTCCAGGTACTTGACCAGAGACGAGTCGATAGATCTTTCTACCTCTGCCACGGCCTGCTCGTCCAGCTCATAACCCCCCAGGTCGGCCAGCGCCTTCACATAGGCACCGCCGTAAACAGACCACACCAGGCCGGCACTGGCGTAGCCCACACCTGGTGTCTCTACGCCGTCTTGCAACTTCGCCGGGCGTGCCCCCTCGAAGCCGCGTTGATGATGGTCGAAGCGCCCGGAAGGTGCGTCCCAAAGCCCGCCCACATCAACAGCAAAGTCAGCCGCTTCAATCAGGGCGTTGTCGCGGGTGCGCAACAGGGTGTGAGATGGGAAAACGCCCATCAGTACACCGACGCCAAAGACGTCGTCGGCGTGAAAACTGCCGTTGTGGGTGGCGATGGTGGTGTGCTTCTTCATGGCGAGACGGTTCAAAGTCCTTTTTTGATCATGGCGACCAGCTGATCGAGTGCGGCACCCCACCCGGCTTCAAAGCCCATGTCGGCGTGCCGGCGGCATCCCGCTTCGTCCGCATGGATCACCGTGGCGGTGTAGCGCGTGCCCCCCTCGTGGTCGGCTAGCTCCAGTTTCGCGGTAAACATGAAGCCAACGTCGTCGGTGCCGCATTTTTCTGGCACAAAGCTGGGTCTGTAGCCAGGTCCGAGGGCATTTGTCCAGATCAGCTTCTCGTTAGGCTTGATTTCCAGGTAGCAGCCGGCGCCGGGAAATTCCTGCCCCTCGGGTGACTGCATGGTGGTGCGAAAGATGCCACCTGGGCGCAGGTCAATTTCGCAATCGATGGTTTTCCAGGGCAGGGGGCAAAACCAGGGCTTCAGCAGTTCTGGCTCGGTCCAGGCACGCCAGACCAACTCTCGGGGCACGTCGATGATGCGGGTAAAGCTGAGGTCGAGTTGCGGCTGGGTTTGGTCAGTGGTGGTCATGGGTCTTGCAGTATTAGTTGTGTCTTGTTGCACGTCATTATCAAATCACCCTGAATCGCTCCGAAGTGATTTACATTCTTGCGACTCTTGCGCCAGATTTCTCAGTGATCGCCGCAGTGAATACAAATCAGGAACAAAATTTTGCAAGCCGCTATCGATCTAACACGCCGCCACACGATTCTCGTGGTGGATGACTCACCCGACAACCTCAAGCTCATCGGTGGGCTACTGAAAGATCTATACCGCGTTAAATTCGCCACCGACGGAGAGAAGGCGCTAGCCGTCGCGCGCGGGCTCCCGACCCCCGACCTGATCCTGCTCGACGTGATGATGCCGGGCATGTCTGGACATGATGTCTGTAGAGTACTGAAGGCGGACCCCCTGACCCAGAACATTCCGATCATTTTTCTGACAGCGCTGTCCTCAGTTCAGGACGAAAGCTTGGGGCTCGAGATTGGTGGCGCTGATTACGTGACCAAGCCGGTCAACCCGCGGGTACTGTTGGCGCGCGTGAAAACGCAGATCGAAAACAAGGCCTCCAGCGACTTCATCCGTGACCAAAAAGACTTTTTGGAAGCGGAGGTGCAGCGACGCACCCTTGAGCTGACTGCCATTCAAGACGTCACCATTCTGTCGATGGCGTCTCTGGCCGAGACGCGGGACTCTGACACAGGCAACCACATCCTGCGGACCCAGCATTACGTTAGGGCGCTGGCTGAGGCATTGCGTCAACACCCGCGGTTTTGCGACCACCTCACGCATGCCAATATCGACATGCTTTTTAAGTCCGCTCCACTGCATGACATCGGCAAGGTAGGCATCCCAGACCGCATCCTCCTAAAGCCTGGGCGCCTGACGGCTGAAGAGTTCGAGACCATGAAAACCCACACGACGCTCGGTAGGGATGCATTGCAAGGCGCCGAGGATGCCCTGGGCACGCAGGTCGGATTTTTGAAAGTCGCCAAGGAGATCGCGTATTGCCACCAAGAAAAATGGGACGGTAGCGGTTACCCACAAGGCATCAGTGGCGACAACATCCCCATTTCTGCGAGGTTGATGGCGGTCGCTGACGTGTACGACGCGCTGATCAGCAGGCGGGTTTATAAGGACGGCATGACGCACGAACAGGCCAAAGACATCATTGCTCAGTCAGCCGGCAGCCATTTTGATCCCGACATCGTTCAAGCCTTTTTATCCAATGATGACGAGTTCCGGCGCATTGCATTGAGGTATGCAGACAGCGACGAGGACTTGAAGAAGAAACAAGACTACCTCGCTCAGATTTCGGTACCGAGCAGTTAACCGACCATGGGCTTTTTGATTCGGGTCAGCGCACGAAAGTTTTGCAATGAATAACCAATTTAGTGGCAAACGTTTCCGCCTTAAGCGTTACTTTTCAATCGCCAGCGGCATTCTTATGCTGGCGATTTCACTGCCCCTGTGCTATGCCTACTTTTACAGCGAGGTCAAAGAGCAGACTCGCCGTACGGGCGAGCTCAATGAAACCTTGTCCAAGGCCTACGCCAACACGGTGTGGCCGGCTTTTGGTGAATATCTGCTCCACCCTGACTTGCTCCCATCCGAGCGCCGTGAGAGCGATTCAACAAAAGCTCTCAACGCCTTGATTTACCAGCTGTCTGGCGGCAGCAAAGTGGTAAAGATCAAGGTTTACAACCCCTCTGGAATTGCCGTTTACTCCTCGGTGCTCAAGGAAATCGGTGAAGACAAGAAGAACAACTTGGGCTTTCAGTCTGCGCTCAAGGGGCTGCAAGTCAACGAGTTGACGCATCGCGGTCGCATGAGCGTGACCGAAGGCGTCGTTGAAAACGTCGATGTCGTCTCCTCCTACATTCCTGTTCGACTGAAACAAGACGGCCCCGTGGTGGCGGTGTTCGAGTTGTACTCGGACATCACCGATTCGCTGGCAGCCCTTGAAGCTACTTCGCTGAAACTGCTGTTTGCGCTGATCGGCATTTTTCTGCTGCTTTATTTCAGCCTGCTTGCGATTGTCGCCCACGCAGACAAGCTGCTTAAACGTCAATACGACGCGCTGGATGAAAGCGCGACGGAGTCGCGCCGGCAAGCTGACCAGCTGGAGAGTCAAGCCGCCCGCATGCGAGAGCAGAGCGTCGAAATTCTGCGGGCTAAACAAGTAGCCGAGGACGCCACGCAGGCGAAAAGTGAGTTCCTGGCCAACATGAGCCATGAAATCCGCACGCCGATGAACGCCATCATTGGCATGAGTCATCTCGCACTCAGAACTGAGTTGACCAAGCAGCAGCGCTCCTACATCGAGCGGGTACATCGCTCGGGAGAAAACCTGCTGGGCATCATCAATGACATCCTCGACTTCAGCAAGATCGAAGCGGGCAGGATGACCCTGGAGTTGGTGGATTTCCAACTTGAAGAAGTGATGGAGCACCTGTCTAACCTGGTGGGTTTGAGGGCTGAGGACAAGGGGTTGGAACTTTTGTTTGATCTGGCAAACGACGTTCCCAATGCGCTGGTAGGCGACCCGCTACGTATCGGACAGGTGCTGGTGAACCTATGCAATAACGCAGTGAAGTTCACGGACCGCGGCGAGATCGTCTTGCGTGTCGAGCGCTCCGGGGCGCAGGACTTGCCCGAAGGTCAAGTTGAACTGCACGTGCGTGTGCGCGACACGGGTATTGGTATGACGCCGGAGCAATGCGCGCGCCTGTTCCAATCGTTTGGCCAGGCCGACACGTCCACCACGCGCAAGTATGGCGGTACCGGACTCGGCTTGGTCATCTCCAAGAGTTTGATCGAGCAGATGCAGGGACGTATTTGGGTGGAGAGTGAGCCAGGCAAGGGCTCCACATTCCACTTCACTGCCCGCTTTGGAGTGCAGCAAGGGGGTGTGCGTAGGTTTGCAGTCAAGTCTGAAGCCTGGTTGGGCAAGCGGGTGTTGATTGCCGACGACAACGCGACCGCTCGCGAAATCTTGACCAACATGATGCGCCAACTGGGGCTGCATACCGATGAGGCTCGAGACGGCGAGCAGGCGTTGGCGTTTATCCAGCAGGCTCTGGACGCCGGGTTGCGCTACGACGTTGTCTTGATCGATTGGCAGATGCCCAAGCTGGACGGGGTTGAGGCGGTGAGGCGCTTGCAGCAACTGAGTGGCAACGACACGCCTGCTGTCATCATGGTCACCGCTTTTGGCCGTGAAGAGGCCATCAACGCGGCCGAGTCGCGGGACGTGCGGCTGGGCGCTGTGCTGACCAAGCCCGTGATGCTGCAGACCATGGCAGACGCGTTGGCCCGAGCCTTGAAGCTTGAGAGTGGCGTTGAAGAAGACTCTGCGGGTGACCGTGCGGATGGCGAGTCCATGACAGCCGGGCTCAGTGGCTTGCGTCTGCTTCTGGTGGAGGACAACGATATGAACCAGGAGCTTGCCACGGCACTATTGGGCCAGGCAGGCATTGAGGTGGTGCTGGCTGCAAACGGCCAGATTGCACTGGACACCCTGAGCAATGACGCCGCGTTTGACGGTGTGCTGATGGATTGCCATATGCCGGTGATGGACGGCTACACCGCAAGCCGGTTGATACGAGGGGACGCGCGCTACGAGGGGCTGCCGATTGTTGCCATGACGGCTAACGCCATGCTTGGCGACCGGGAAAAGGTGCTCGCGGCGGGGATGTCTGACTACATCTCGAAGCCCATGAACGTGCAGGCGATGTTCGCTACGATCCGCCGCTGGATGACGCCCGGAAGATGCCGTGATGCCGTACAGCAGCCTATGGCACTCCCCCCGGCCGATCATTTGCCCAGCGCTGAACCTAAGCGCCCGGTGCCACAAGAGGCACCGCCGTCTGGTGAGATACCGGCATTGCCCGGGATCGACTTGGCGCTAGGGCTCGCCACGACGATGAACAACCCGACGCTATACCGCAAGATTG
>JBJOJH010000104.1:0-11595 GCA_046046715.1 Pseudomonadota bacterium
GGGCAACAATTCTTTTGCGTCCTGAACTGCTGCATGCGCCCCCCACGTGGCCGCGTCGTTGTGCTCACCCAAATAGCCATAAAGCGCAGCCACGGTTCGCATGCCAGCGGCCAGGCCCGCAACAATGTCTCGCCTGTCGTCGCCCACATAGACACAGCGCCGCGGATCCACGCCCATGCGGCGAGCCGCCTCAAACAATGGCTCCGGATGTGGTTTGGCGTGCGGGGTGGTGTCTCCGCTGATGATCGCGCCCGCCGTAGAAAAGAGGGGCATTGCAGATGTCAGCGGCTGGGTGAACCGGGTTGCCTTATTGGTAACAACCCCCCAAGGCACGCCACGTCCCACCAAGGCCTGTATCAGCTCGCTGATACCCTCAAATGGCGCCGTACGGTGGGCCAGGCAGGCCTCGTAATTGATAAAAAACTCGTCTCTGTGTGCCTCAAACTCTGGATGATCGACTTGCATGCCGAAAGCAACGCCCAACATGCCACGGGCCCCTGCCCCCACCATAGGACGGTAGCGCTCCATAGGCAGCGAGGGAAGCCCACGATCGGTGCGGAGCTTGTCTACAGCCGCAGCGAGATCGGGGGCACTGTCAAGCAATGTGCCATCCAAATCGAAAAGTACGCAGTCAATACCTGAAAACATGCGACTTCCTTCATGCCAGCGGACGTTGGGTCGCAAACATGTAATTCACGCTGGTGTCGCCACTCAACCAATAACGCTTCGTCAAAGGGTTGTATTCCATGCCCCGGGTACGCTGCAAATCCAGGCCAGCATCCCGACAAAACAACGCCAGTTCACTAGGACGGATAAATTTTGCGTACTCGTGCGTACCCTTGGGCAGCATGTTCAACACATATTCGGCACCAACAATGGCAAACAGGAAAGATTTCGGATTGCGGTTGATGGTGGAGAAGAATACCCATCCCCCAGGCTTGACCAACGACGCGCAAGCTCGGACCACAGATGCGGGGTCGGGCACATGCTCCAGCATTTCCATGCACGTGACCACGTCAAATTGACCTGGCTGCTCGACTGCCAGGGCCTCCGCGCTGATTTCGCGGTATTGCACGCGTGGTGTATTGGCCTCCATCGCATGCAACTGAGCGACCCGCAGCGCCTTTGCCGCGAGATCAATTCCAGTCACGTCCGCTCCTGCTCGAGCCATTGCGTCAGACAAGATCCCTCCGCCACAGCCAATGTCCACAACCTTTTTACCTGCCATTGTTGCTATGGCGTTCATCCACTCAAGGCGTAGGGGGTTGATCTGATGGAGGGGTCGGAATTCGCTTTCCTTGTCCCACCATCGGTGGGCAAGGTCGGAGAATTTGGCCAACTCTGCAGGATCGGCGTTGACTTTGGGACTTGTGGGGGAGGAAGGGGGCATGGATGTAGCTGGAGTCATTGGATGATTATCGGAAATTTGACGCAGCCTGCGCGGCACATGGGCTTGGCAAATAAAGAATCGATTCAGATAACAAAAAACCCGCCGAAGCGGGTTTTTTGTTGAAAGCGAAGATGCTTACTTGTTGGGACGTGTACCCACCACTTCGATCTCGACGCGACGGTTCTTGGCGCGGCCTTCGGCAGTCTTGTTGTCTGCCACAGGCTGCTTCTCGCCCTTGCCTTCAGTGTAAACACGGTTCTTTTCGATGCCCTTAGACACCAAGTATGCCTTCACAGCCTCAGAACGCTTTTCAGACAGCTTCTGGTTGTAAGCATCGCCACCCACAGAATCCGTGTGGCCAACTGCGATGATCACTTCGAGGCTGATGTTCTTGACCTTGGCAACCAGATCATCCAGCTTGGCTTTGCCTTCTGGCTTCAAAACAGCCTTGTTGAAGTCAAAGAATGCGTCAGCGGCGTAGGTCACTTTGCTGGCAGCAGCTGGAGCCGGTGCAGGAGCGGGTGCTGGAGCTGGCTTGGGCGCAGGTGCTGCGGCTGGAGCTGGAGCTGGTGCAGGTGCGGGAGCAGGCGCTTCCTTTTGAACAACGATGGCGCCATCGCAGCCAGGGGCGGCGGTTGCTGGGGTCCAGCTGGCATCACGCCAGCATTCACCAGCAGCGTTCTTCCAGACTTCGCCGGAAGCATTGCGCCAGTTGTCGATGGTTTGGGCACCGGCAGCACCAGCCACCAGGACGGATGCGACCAGCATCGCCACTTTGTTCAGTTTTTTCAAGGTTATTCTCCTGATGGAAAGCCGCAGCAAAACTGCGATTAAAGAAAGTAACCCTCCGCGCAACACGGAAAGGCTTGTAAATATTGTGCCACACGCCGTAGGAGATTCCTGCCTAAACGCTGACGGAATGCCTATCTAATGATTGCGCAGAGTCAACCGTTGCGGCTTTGCCACATCCGCATGTCCGTAAAATGCGGGGTTTTGCGTCGCAGGCCCCCTTTTAATGACTTCATTCGCCAAAGAAACTCTGCCCATCAGCCTTGAAGAGGAGATGCGCCGCAGTTACCTCGATTACGCCATGAGCGTGATTGTGGGTCGTGCCTTGCCAGACGCTCGCGACGGCCTTAAACCAGTGCACAGGCGCGTGCTGTTTGCCATGCACGAGCTCAACAATGACTGGAACCGGGCCTATAAAAAGTCCGCTCGTATCGTGGGCGATGTGATTGGTAAATACCACCCGCACGGGGACCAATCGGTCTATGACACGATCGTGCGTATGGCGCAGGATTTTTCGATGCGTCACATGCTGGTTGACGGCCAAGGAAATTTTGGTTCGGTTGACGGCGACAACGCTGCGGCGATGCGCTACACCGAAATCCGCCTGGCCAAGATCGCGCATGAACTGCTGGCTGACCTGGACAAGGAGACCGTCGACTTCGGCCCCAATTACGACGGATCTGAAAAAGAACCCTTGGTTCTGCCCACCCGATTGCCCAATTTGCTGGTCAACGGGTCCGGCGGTATTGCGGTGGGCATGGCGACCAACATCCCCCCCCACAACCTCAACGAAGTCGTCGACGCTTGCCTGCATTTACTGCGCAATCCAGATGCCAGCATTGACGAGCTGATGGAGATCATTCCGGCACCCGACTTTCCCACGGCCGGCATCATTTACGGCATCAATGGGGTGAAAGACGGCTACCGTACAGGGCGAGGCCGAGTCGTCATGCGGGCACGCTGCCACTTCGAAGACATAGACCGCGGCCAGCGCCAGGCCATCATCGTTGATGAGTTGCCTTATCAGGTCAACAAGAAGACCTTGCAGGAACGCATGGCGGAACTGGTGCACGAGAAAAAGCTCGAAGGCATCAGTCATATTCAGGACGAATCAGACAAATCGGGCATGCGCCTGGTGATTGAACTTAAGCGTGGCGAAGTACCTGAGGTTGTGCTGAACAACCTGTACAAGCAGACCCAGTTGCAAGACACCTTTGGCATGAACATGGTGGCATTGGTCAACGGCCAACCCAAGCTGTGTAACCTCAAGGATCTGATCGAGGTCTTCCTGGACCACCGGCGTGAAGTCGTCACCCGCCGCACGGTGTTTGAGCTGCGCAAGGCACGCGAGCGTGGTCACGTGCTGGAAGGCCTGGCTGTGGCCCTCGCCAACATTGACGAGTTCATTGCAATCATTCGAAACGCACCTACGCCGCCGGTGGCTAAAGCCGAATTGATGAACCGGCCATGGGACAGCAAGCTCGTGCGGGAGATGTTGACCCGCACTCGTGCCGATGGCGGCGTGATCAGCGCAGACGACTATCGCCCGGACGGGCTGGAAGCTGAATTCGGCATGGGTGCCGATGGCCTCTACCGTCTGTCTGAAACCCAGGCACAAGAAATTTTGCAGATGCGTCTGCAGCGTCTGACGGGTCTGGAGCAAGACAAGATCGTGGCCGAGTACAAGCAGGTCATGGCTGAAATTGACGACCTGCTGGACATCCTGGCGCGACCAGAGCGGGTGTCGGTCATCATCGGCGAAGAGTTGGGTGCTATCAAATCGGAATTTGGTCAAACCAAGCTTGGCGCGCGCCGCAGTCTGGTCGAACACAGCTCCTTCGATCTCAGCACAGAAGACCTGATCACCCCCACCGACATGGTGGTGACGCTAAGCCACAGTGGCTACATCAAGAGCCAACCTTTGGGCGAATACCGGTCACAAAAGCGTGGTGGGCGGGGCAAGCAGGCCACCGCGACCAAAGAGGACGACTGGGTTGATCAACTGTTTATCGCCAACACACACGATTACATCCTGTGCTTCTCCAATCGGGGTCGCTTGTATTGGCTCAAGGTGTGGGAAGTACCACAAGGCTCGCGCGGCTCGCGCGGTCGCCCCATCGTCAATATGTTCCCATTGACCGATGGTGAAAAAATCACGGTGGTCTTGCCGCTGACTGGTGACAAGCGGAGCTTTCCTGCCAGTGAATATGTGTTCATGGCCACCAGCATGGGCACCGTCAAGAAAACGGCGCTGGACGAGTTCAGCAACCCGCGCAAGGCTGGCATCATTGCTGTGGACCTGGACGAGGGCGACTACTTGATCGGCGCGGCGCTCACCGATGGAAAGCACGATGTGATGCTGTTCAGTGACGGTGGCAAAGCCGTCCGCTTTGATGAGAATGACGTGCGCCCCATGGGGCGTAATGCTCGCGGCGTGCGCGGCATGATGCTTGAAGAAGGCCAAGGCGTGATCGCCATGCTGGTCGCCGAACAAGATGACCCGACTGTCGAGGCGGGCCCCGCAGCTCGCACCAGTGTGTTGACGGCCACCGAAAACGGCTACGGCAAACGCACGCCCATCTCAGAGTACACGCGCCATGGTCGTGGGACCAAGGGCATGATTGCTATTCAACAAAGCGAACGCAATGGCAAGGTGGTTGCTGCCACCTTGGTTCACGCTGAAGACGAGATCATGCTCATCACTGACAAGGGCGTGCTGGTCCGCACGCGAGTCAGTGAAATTCGCGAGCTGGGCCGGGCCACACAGGGAGTAACGCTGATTGGTCTGGATGAAGGCTCGCGCCTGAGCGGCTTGCAGCGCGTTATGGAAAACGATGCCATCGCGCAGGACCCTGATACCGAAGTCGCGCCCGAGATTGAAACCGACACCAACACCGAACCAGACACTGGCACCACCGAAAATTGATCCTGTGACCCAACGTCCCTATAACTTTTCGGCCGGACCGGCCGCGATGCCTGAAGAGGTACTGGCCCAGGCCGCTGCCGAAATGTTGAACTGGCCAGACGCTCAGGGCAAGTTGTCCGGCATGGGCGTGATGGAAATGAGCCATCGTGGCAAGGAGTTCATCTCGATACACGAGCGCGCACAGGCGGACTTGCGTGAACTGCTGGCCATACCCACGAACTTTCACATCCTGTTCATGCAGGGGGGAGGCCTGGCAGAAAACGCCATCGTGCCCATGAACCTGATCGCGCGTAATCTTGGGCGAGGCGGACCAGCAAAGGCCGACTTTGTGGTAACCGGCAGTTGGAGCCAAAAGTCTTACCAAGAGGCCGCCAGGTACGGCCAGACCCATTTGGCGGCCAGCAATATTGCCAACAAGCACCTGCGCCTGCCCCAAGCAGCATCCTGGCAACTGAGCTCGGATGCGGCCTACGTTCACGTCTGCACCAACGAAACTATCCACGGCGTCGAATATCAGACCCTGCCGGATCTGACATCGCTGGGTTGCGATGCGCCTTTGGTGATTGATTTTTCGTCACATGTCGCCTCCAGACCGGTGGATTGGTCGAAGGTCGGACTGGCCTTTGGCGGAGCCCAAAAAAATCTGGGGCCGGCGGGCCTGACCCTGGTCGTGATTCGCGAAGATTTGCTGGGGCATGCCTTGCCCATCTGCCCGAGCGCTTTCAACTACCAAACGGTGGCTGACAACGGTTCGATGTTCAACACCCCGCCGACTTACTCCATCTACATGGCGGGCCTGACCTTTCAGTGGCTCAAGCGTCAAGGCGGCGTATCGGCCATGGAGGCTCGCAACATAGCCAAGGCAGAGCTGCTCTACTCCGCGATTGACAGCTCCGGCTTTTACGAAAACAGGGTCGCAGCCGATTGCCGTTCGCGCATGAACGTGCCCTTTTTTCTGAAGGACGAATCCCGCAACGACGCTTTTTTGGCAGGCGCCAAAGAGTCCGGCCTCCTGCAGTTGAAGGGGCACAAATCGGTGGGTGGCATGCGGGCCAGCATTTACAACGCCATGCCCCTGGAGGGCGTGCAAACCTTGATTAGCTACATGCGAGAATTTGAGCGCTTGCACGCTTGACACCCGTATTTCCACGCAACGCTGCTCGCCCATTCATGCCATCCTCCCTAGAAAATCCCTCTTCGGCCCAGTTACCGACGTTGCCAGAACTGCGCGTGCAGATCGATGCGCTCGACCAGAACATACTGAGCTTGCTGAACCAGCGTGCGCAGGTGGCGGAACGGGTCGGTGAAGTCAAACGACGCGAAGGCACCCCCTTCTTCCGCCCCGACCGTGTGGCGCAGGTCATCGAAAAAATCCGCCAGAGCAACCAGGGCCCCCTGAAGGGTGATCATGTGGCTGCGATCTGGCGCGAAGTCATGTCCGCCTGCCTGGCGCTGGAAGCACCCCAGCGCGTCGCCGTGCTGGGGCCGGCAGGCACCTTTTGCGAGCAGGCAGCGCTCGAGTATTTCGGCAGTGCGGCCGAGATGGTTTATTGCGCCAACTTTGATGAGGTGTTTCAGGCCACTGCAGCTGGCAATGCACAGTTTGGCGTCGTCGGGGTTGAAAACTCGACTGAAGGCGTTGTCACCCGGTCGCTGGATCTGTTTCTGCACACGCCGACGCACGTCGTGGGCGAAGTCAGCCTGATGGTGCGGCATAACCTGCTGCGCCTGAGCAACTCCCTTGAAGGCATCGAAGTCGTTCTGGCTCATCCGCAGGCGCTGGCGCAATGCCAGACCTGGCTGTCCCGCCACCTGCCCCACGCCGAGCGGCGGGCCGTGGCGAGCAACGCCGAAGGTGCCCGTTTGGCCAGCACCAATCCGGCCTGGGCGGGCTTGGCCAGCGAGCGAGCTGCGGCACAGTTTGGTTTGCACATCGCAGCTCATGCAATTCAGGATGACGCCTACAACCGCACGCGTTTTGCAGTGATTTGCCTGCCCCAGACGCTGTCCACGCCACCGGCCAGCGGTCAGGATTGCACCAGCTTGGTCGTATCGGTCGAAAACCGCCCGGGCGCCCTGCATGATCTGCTGGTACCCCTCAAGAACCACGGCGTGTCCATGACGCGGTTCGAGTCGCGACCGGCACGCACTGGGCAATGGGAGTACTTTTTCTACATTGATTTGCAAGGCCACGCCTCTCAGCCCCATGTGGCACAGGCACTGGTTGAACTCAAGGCGCTGTGTGCGTTTTTCAAGGTTCTTGGCACCTACCCGGTCAACGATTGATGATGTTCGAGCAACTGGGCCTGATAGGCTGCGGGCTGATGGGCGGCTCCTTTGCCTTGGCCCTCAAAAACGCCGGGCTGGTCAAGCGTGTGGTGGGTTACAGCAGGTCCTCAGCTAGCTCAGCTCAAGCTTTAAGCCTCGGTGTGATTGACGAGCAGGCCGAGACAGCGGCGCATGCTGCGGCTGACTCGGACTTGGTTCTTCTGGCCGTTCCTGTCGCGTCTACCGAAATCACGCTGCGGGCCATTCAGCCCCACGTCACCCCCAACATGCTGATCATGGATGTGGGGTCTACAAAGCAGGACGTGGTTCATGCGGCCCGGCGTGCACTGGGTGCATCTTTCGGGACGTTTGTGCCCGTCCACCCCATCGCGGGCAAGGAGGTATCGGGCGTCGACAACGCAGACCCCCTGCTCTACAAGGGCCGCCCGGTCATCCTCACGCCTGAGGCTGAGACAGGTGCCGCACAAGTCCAGCGGGCTGAAGCGCTATGGACGGCCTTGGGTTGCAAAGTGGCCCAAATGAGCGCACCGGACCATGATGCTGCTTTCGCCGCGGTCAGCCACCTCCCCCACTTGCTGGCCTTCGCTTACATGAATGGTCTGATGCAGCAAGCGCAAGGCGACCGGTATTTGAGTTTGGCTGGCACCGGGTTCAAAGATTTCAGTCGTATCGCGGCCAGTGAACCCTCCATGTGGCGTGACATCCTGATTGCCAATCGAGACGATGTGCTCCAGCAATCCAGGCTGTTTCGGCAGGCACTCGAGGCGCTGGAAAGCAGCATCTCGGCGGGTGATGGGAATGCGCTCAAGAATCTGATCAGCGATGCCAGCCGCACCCGCGCCCAGTGGACACTGTCTTAGCCCTCTGTTTTCATGTTCAACATCCCCTTTCTTGATCTTCCTGCGCTCGATAGCGCTGACGGCACCGTCGTTCTACCCGGCTCCAAGAGCATCTCCAACCGCGTACTCTTGCTGTCAGCCCTGTGCGCCGGCACCACCACCCTGCACGACTTGCTGGACTCGGACGACACGCGTGTGATGTTGGCAGCCTTGCGCCAACTCGGCTGTGGCGTACGGCAGACCGGCCACACTGTTGAAATCGACGGGCTGGGTGGCCAGATCGATGCAGGTCAGGCGCAGCTGTTCATGGGCAACGCTGGCACGGCCATGCGCCCCCTGACTGCCGCTTTGGCGGTACTGGGCGGCGACTTCGAACTGAGCGGTGTGGCCCGCATGCACGAGCGCCCTATCGGCGATCTGGTCGATGCACTGCGCCTGCTGGGCTGCCAGATTGACTACCTGGGTAACGAGGGCTACCCACCTCTGAAAATCGGTCGTCCAAAGCTCAAGTTGGATGAGCCCATCCAGGTTCGGGGCGATGTCTCCAGCCAGTTCCTGACCGCACTGCTGATGGCATTGCCGCTGGTGGCCAGGCAAGACATCGTGATTCAGGTCAAGGGAGAGCTGATTTCCAAGCCTTACATCGATATCACGCTCAAGATGTTGGCGACCTTTGGCGTGACGGTCCAACGTGACGGCTGGCAGAGATTCACCATACCGGCGGGCTGCAAATTGCAATCGCCCGGCGTGGTTCATGTCGAAGCAGACGCGTCATCGGCCAGCTATTTCATCGCGCTGGGGGCCATCGCCGCAGACCCGGCATTGGGTCAAAAAGTACGCATCGAGGGCGTGGGCGCCAGCTCCATCCAGGGCGACATCCGCTTCATCGAAGCCGCACAGGGCATGGGAGCACAAGTAAACAGTGGTCCGAACTGGCTGGAAATCAGCCGCGGCGCACCGGGCCAGGGCTGGCCCCTGAAAGCCATCGACCTCGACTGCAACCACATTCCTGATGCCGCTATGACCTTGGCAGTCATGGCCTTGTATGCTGAAGGCACCACCACCTTGAGCAACATCGCGAGCTGGCGTGTGAAGGAAACCGACCGCATCGCGGCCATGGCCACTGAGCTGCGCAAGCTCGGCGCCACCGTTGAAGAAGGTCCCGATGTCATTCGCATCACGCCGCCCGCGAGTCTGCAAGACTGGAAAGCCGGCAGCATCCACACCTATGACGACCACCGCGTCGCCATGTGCTTTTCGCTCGCAGCTTTCAATCCGGCCCGTTTACCGCTCCGCATTCTGGACCCCAAATGTGTCGCGAAGACATTCCCCGATTATTTCGAGGCCCTGTTCTCGGTCACAGAAGCTATTGCCAGCGCCATACCGGTGATTTGCATCGACGGCCCCACCGCTTCAGGCAAAGGCACCCTGACCGCGGCAGTGGCACAAGCTCTGGGCTACCACTGCCTGGACTCGGGTTCGCTGTACCGAATCACCGCACTGGCGGCTGGTCAGGCCGGATTTGACCTGGACATTGCCCATGAAGCACAGATTGCTGATTTGATTCAGCACATGGAGATCAGCTTCAAGCAGGGCAAGGTCCTGCTGAATCAAACCGACATCACAGACCTGATCCGGACCGAGGAAGCTGGCATGAATGCCTCCAGGGTGTCGGCTTTGCCGCAAGTGCGTGCGGCCTTGGTTGATTTGCAGCATCGGTTTCGGGCACTGCCCGGGCTGGTGGCTGATGGCCGGGACATGGGCACGGTGATTTTCCCGGACGCCAAACTCAAGGTGTTTCTGACGGCCAGTGCGCAATGCAGAGCTGAGCGACGTCATAAACAATTGAATTCAAAGGGAATTTCCGCTAACATCGACAGTCTTCGCGCAGACCTGCAAGCGCGTGACGCACGAGACACATCTCGCGCAGTTGCGCCTTTGAAGCCTGCGCAAGATGCTTTGCTGATGGACAACTCCGAACTGACGATTGAAGAATCGGTGGAACAGGTGTTGGACTGGTGGCAAAGCAGGCAAGTTTTCAGTCCACACTGAGCTGGCCAAACGCCGAGGCTTACCCTTCGGCTCGGCCCAAGCCGTCACTTCCGCGCAGCTAGCGCACCGACGGGTTGGTTCAACAACTTAAAAACCCCGCGGCATCTGCCGCAATCAAAATGTCAGAATCTTTCGCAGCCCTTTTTGAAGAATCACAAGCTCGTTCCGAGACTCGTATTGGTGAAGTCGTGACCGCTGAAGTTGTGCGCGTTGAGCACAACTTCGTGGTGGTGAATGCAGGCCTCAAGTCTGAAGCCTACGTGCCAATCTCCGAGTTCAAGAGCGACAAGGGCGAACTCGAAGTTCAAGTCGGCGAATTCGTATCCGTGGCCATCGTTGCCATGGAAAACGTTTACGGCGACACCATCGTCAGCCGCGACACCGCCAAGCGCCTGGCATCCTGGATGTCCCTGGAAAAGGCACTGGAATCCGGCGAATTCGTCACCGGCACCACCAGTGGCAAGGTCAAGGGCGGCCTGACCGTTCTGGTCAATGGCATCCGCGCCTTCCTGCCCGGCTCGCTGGTCGACACCCGCCCCACCAAGGATCTGTCTCCGTACGAGAACAAGACCCTGGAATTCAAGGTCATCAAGCTCGATCGCAAGCGCAACAACGTGGTGCTGAGCCGCCGCGCCGTGGTGGAAGCCTCCATGGGCGAAGAGCGCGCCAAGCTGATGCAGACCCTGAAGGAAGGCGCTGTGGTGCAAGGCGTGGTCAAGAACATCACCGAATACGGTGCATTCGTTGACCTCGGCGGCATCGACGGCCTGCTGCACATCACCGACATGGCATGGCGTCGTGTCCGTCACCCCTCTGAAGTGGTGCAAGCCGGTCAGGAAATCACCGCCAAGATCCTCAAGTTCGACACCGAGAAAAACCGTGTGTCCCTGGGTCTCAAGCAAATGGGCGACGATCCCTGGATGGGCGTCAACCGCCGCTACCCGCAAGGCACCCGCATGTTCGGCAAGATCACCAACATCGCCGACTACGGCGCGTTTGTGGAACTCGAGCCCGGCATCGAAGGCCTGGTGCACGTGTCTGAAATGGACTGGACCAACAAGAACGTTGCTCCTTCCAAGATCGTGTCCCTGGGTGACGAAGTCGAAGTCATGGTTCTGGAAATCGACGAAGACAAGCGTCGCATCTCCTTGGGCATGAAGCAATGCAAGGCCAACCCCTGGGAAGAGTTCAGCGCCACCGTCAAGCGCGGCGACAAGGTCAAGGGCCCCGTCAAGAGCATCACCGACTTCGGCGTCTTCATCGGTCTGACCGCCGGCATCGACGGTCTGGTGCACCTGTCCGACCTGTCC
>JBJOJH010000105.1:0-3739 GCA_046046715.1 Pseudomonadota bacterium
CAGTATGCGCACACCCTGAAGCGGCTTTAGCAAGGGAGATTTCTGATTTTGCATGGTCGGCATCGTAATTCAATCGCAGCTTGTGCCAGCCCAGGATGCCGTGCTACGTGAGTCAAGCGTCTTCATGCACGGCGACACCCAAAAGAACATGCATGGTTTCTGAGTACCTGGATGCTTTTTACTTTATACGATGTATATTATGTAAAGTTAAAGATTCAGAAAGCTCCCAAATATCCAACGAATCACCTGGCGCAGGAATCCCCTCAGGAAACCCTGAACTTGATGGTGAGTGCATCACTGTCTCCAGGCGGTGCGCCCAGAGAAATCAGACCCTCACCATGGAGTACGCACTCCTTGCGTCTCAGCAAGACGTCTGAACCGCCACCGGAAAAACGGACCCAGCTACCGTAGCTGCTGAGATCCACCAGAACGATGCTGCCGTTGCGCCAATCCAGACGCGCATGGGTACGGGAGACTCTGGGGTCGTTTAGCGTGACATCCAACCCCGCAACCCGACCCATTTGCACGGGCAGATCGAAAGAACGAAACGACCTGGATTGCTGATTCCAGGACAACTCAATTTGCCCGCCCAGGACATCGACATCATCAAGATGGGTATCCAGATCGGCTTGGCGCGTCAGGAAAGCAGTGTTGAGATCAGCTTGCCACTCGAGCTGATAAGCAGCACATAGCTCGGTACGCCCACGAATTTGTACCGACCCCAGGGAGCGGAATCGAACGCCGTCATGGGCAATGGCCTTGGCAAGAGACAGATCATTCGCCCAAATTTCATGCGGACCCGAGAGGTCACTCAAGCGGGCAGCCACGTTCACAGCGTCTCCAAAGCAATCGCCCCCCACCATCTCGACTTCGCCACTGGCAACGCCAATGCGTATGGGCATCCGCAGCTCTAGGGGCGTTTGGACAATGTTGGCTTGATGCTGTCTTTGCATTTGGACAACTGCATCCACTGCCAACTGTCCACTTGGGAAGAGCGCCAGCACGCCATCGCCCAGAGTCTTGACGACCTGCCCACCGTGTTCAGCGCACACATTGCTGATCCATTGAGTGAGATGGGTGACCGCCTCCGTCGCACGCAAGTTGCCCACACTTTCGAAAACACCCGTGCTTCCGATGAGATCGGTGAATACCACGGTAGTTTGCAGGTTCATGTTGGCAGGATCGGTCAAAACGAGTGTGAAGTTTAGGTCAACATCAAGCTCGTCAAATCGAGTGGCCCCAGAACAGGAGCGCATCGCGCCCTTCCAGCACCAGATCCGCTTTTGCCCCCACGGGTAGCAATACCTTGGTGGGTACATGGCCGCAAGGCAAATTTGTCACCACGGGGATGTTCAGTTGTTGTTTCAAGCGATCGACGACGGTCTGAAGCTTGAAGCCTTTGTCGTGCGGCACCAATTTGAAGTCTGTAAATTGGCCCAACAAAATAGCCTGTTGCCGCCCCAAAACGCCTGACAGCAGCAGCTGGGTCAGCATGCGCTCGATGCGATAGGGATGCTCAGCAACATCTTCCAGAAACAATATTCCGCCCTCAATGTTTGGAAAGTAAGGCGTGCCCAGCAGGGATGTCAGCACGGTCAGGTTGCCGCCCCACACGGTGGCATCTTCCAGTGTGACAGTCTGGTCGAGAACCTTAGTACCAGAAATGGGTTTTTGTCGCCAACCAGCCCCCTCCCCTTGCCCGCTCAGCAAATCCTCAAAACAGGCCTGCATGATGTCATCGGGTTCTTCAGCCTTGCCAAAACCCTCGCACAGCGCAGGGCCCGACCAGGTCGTCGTCCCAGTCTTGGCCAGCATGCCGCATTGCAACGCGGTGAAGTCACTCATGCCGACAAACTGAGTGCCGTTTGCTACGGCTTTGGCGACCGCCTGATAGTCCACGCGATCAAGAATACGGGTCAGTCCATAGCCGCCGCGCGTGATCAGGGCCAGGTCTGCGCCGCTCGCTGCAGCCCTCGACAAGGCCTGCAATCTGGTGTCGTCATCACCCGCAAATCGCTGGTGGCTGCTGAGGGAGTCTGCGTCCAGTTCGAGCTCATGACCCATAGCCTTCAGACGCTTGACACCGCGACGGAAAGCCGCCTTGTCACGGACCGCTCCGCTGGGGGAATAAATATAGATATGAGCCATGCTTCAATTGTCCAACAAGGCACGCAGTGCACGGGGGCCTGCAAGATGGCCTTTATCGGGATAAGGTGTGAGGCGCTCAGACTCAGGCATTTCAGGACGATCGTCCCATCTCACCTCAAAAGTACCTTCCACGCGGCCCAGAAAGGCCTCCACCAATGGCTCCATTTCCCGTGGTGCGATCACACACAGAGCTTGAGTAGAAGGTGGAATTGCCAGATGCTGAATCCACTGTGCCAGAACTGATGCATGCCAATCTATCGTGTGGGCAGTTTCCTTTTTGGGTTTGTCGCTCAAACCGAATCCCGGTAGGTCTATGGCCAGGATGGGCACGCCGGCACGCAGCTCTGACGCATATCTCAAGCTCCAGTCGGCGGTGCCATGCAACGCGATCGACAGTGGCAAGGTCGACTTGTGCCCGCCCTTCCCTGTTTCCATCATGGAATCATCTATTTCGGGGACAGATGCTCGCCCATCAAACCAGTGCAGCCTCAAACCCTGCAAGCTAGGCAAATGACTGACATAGTGGCTCAGTTGCTGCGGTACATCCAAACCAGCCCATCGCGCATCGGGGGTGCGCAAAGCGTCTTCTCGCAGCGGGCTGGCGTTAGTGCGCCGTGGTTTGAAAAAACTCCTGAGCAAGTCCGCGGCCTCCTCTGCCAACAGCCCTCCGGTGACCTGCGTCTGATGATTCAGCAACGGAATATCGAACAGATTGACCACCGAACCCGCCGCGCCTGTCTTGGGATCCGATGCCCCGAATATCACTTGGCTCAAGCGAGCATGCAGCATGGCACCCGCGCACATGGCGCAGGGTTCGAGCGTGACATACAGCTCGCAACCCTCCAACCGGTAGTTACCCAAACTTTGTGCCGCAGCGCGCAGTGCCATGACCTCCGCATGTGCTGTGGGGTCGTGACCTGAGATGGGTGTGTTGCGGGCGCTGGCAATCAAACGCCCATCCTTTACCAGAACGGCCCCCACTGGCACCTCCCCTGCATCGGCTGCGTGCCTGGCTTCATCCAATGCCAGGCGCATCCAGTACTCGGGGCCTGCCGTTTCCGTCATGAGAACTTAGCGCCGCGCGATCAGCAGCGAGCCTTTTTCCAGGGGGTTGAGGTCGATACGCTCTACGTCTGTAAAGCCAGCACGGCTTAGCCAGGCGGCGTACTCGGCTTCACTGTAGGTGCACGTTCCGGTTTCAAGCAAAAGCGTCAGTCTGAAAGCTGTGTTCCAGGCGTTCAGGCTGTCATCCGACAGGTAATCATGGATGACGAGCAAGCCGCCGGGCTTCAGGGAGCGATACACCTCAGTCAAGACACTCTGGTTGTCCTGACTTTGCTGGTTGTGCCCCACCGACAGATATAAAACCAGATCGTATTGGTTCTCCTGGGCCCAATCGAGGGCGAGCAGGTTGCCCGGCTGCAAGCGAATGCGATCTGACAGTCCGGCCTGCGCAATTGAGGCTGGGGTATCCGTCAGCGCCGTGGGCAGATCCACAATCACCGCGTTCAGTTGCGGGTACTTGCGGCAAAAACCCATCGTGTGCAAACCATGTGAACCGCCGAGGTCGAGCATGCGCTGGTGGTGGTGC
>JBJOJH010000106.1:0-3998 GCA_046046715.1 Pseudomonadota bacterium
AGCCTGCCGACCACCAAGTTGGAAAAGGGCGTTCTGCAAGGAACCGCCCGCGACCTCGCCCAAAGCTGAAGTCCCATATGAGCAGCAATCAAAAAGCGCCCGCTGTGCAGGTAGCAGCCGCGCCCATGAGTGTGTTCGAGCGGTACCTGACCATCTGGGTGTTCCTTTGCATCGTGGCAGGCATTGCGCTGGGACAACTCTTGCCAGCCGTCTTTCAGGCGATTGGCCGTATGGAAATTGCCAAGGTGAACCTGCCGGTGGGTTTGCTCATCTGGGTGATGATCATTCCAATGCTGGTGAAGGTGGACTTCAGCGCGCTTGGGGAGGTTCGCAAGCACTTGAAGGGCATCGGCGTCACCCTGTTTGTCAACTGGCTGATCAAACCCTTCTCAATGGCTTTTCTGGGTTGGCTGTTCATCCGTCTATGGTTTGCACCGCTTCTGCCGCCTGACCAGCTCGACAGCTACATTGCAGGGCTCATCCTGCTGGCTGCTGCGCCTTGTACTGCCATGGTGTTTGTGTGGAGCAGACTGACCGGCGGAGACCCGCTGTTCACCTTGTCGCAAGTGGCACTGAATGACAGCATCATGGTGATTGCTTTTGCGCCCCTGGTGGCCTTCCTGCTTGGACTCTCCGCCATCATCGTGCCTTGGGACACCCTGCTGACATCGGTGGTGCTGTACATCGTCATACCCGTATTCCTGGCTCAGTGGCTGCGCAAAGCTCTGCTGGCCAAAGGCACGGCGGCCTTTGATGCCACGATGGCCAAGATTGGCCCCTGGTCCATCACTGCGCTGTTGGCGACGCTGGTCTTGCTCTTTGCCTTTCAAGGCGAGGCCATCTTGCAGCAGCCCTTGGTCATTGCCTTGCTGGCAGTGCCGATCTTGATCCAGGTCTTTTTCAACTCGGCGCTGGCCTACTGGCTCAACCGGGCCGTTGGTGAAAAGCACAACGTCGCCGGGCCATCGGCCTTGATAGGTGCTTCCAACTTTTTCGAGTTGGCCGTGGCCGCCGCGATCAGCCTGTTCGGATTCAATTCCGGGGCGGCGCTGGCAACCGTGGTGGGTGTTCTGATTGAGGTGCCGGTCATGCTTTTGGTGGTGTACATCGTGAACAACAGCAAAGGCTGGTACGAGAGGGCCTGAAGATGCTTTCCGTCCTCTAGTTCACGCTGCCCCAAGCCATCAACGCGCCTATCAGCACAGGCTGATGCAGCATGTAGTAAGGCAAGCTCCAGCGGCCCAATAGCGCCAAGCTATTCAAGCCGCGCGCCGACTGTGCGACTGGCGAGGTGCCTGTTTCCAACCGTTTCAAGAACACCGGGGCCAGCGCAGCACCCCACCACATCACGCCCAGCCAGGTCTGCAGGGGCACATAGTCTTCGGTGATGGGCTTGCGGCTGATCAGGCCCAGCCAGTTCCAGGCGCGGTCATTCAGCATGTCCAGGGCCTGCCAACTGTTGTGCAACAGTGGGGCAAGCAGGGGCAGCGCCATCGCCAAGGCACCCGCCAGCCACAGGTAGCGGCCCCAGTTCGCCGTGAGCCGCACCACGATGAGCATCAAGGCCATGCCGTGCAGCACGCCAAAGTAAATAAAGCTTTGCGGGTACATCCACCAAGACGCAGCCGTCACCGCCAGTGCACACGTTGCCACCTGCGCCCACCGCCGCCAAAAACGGGGCCAACTTTGCTGCTGTGCCACCGCAATGCCCTGCCCCAGACCGGCGCACAACAAAAACAGGCTCACGATGACGGTTCGCTGCCAAGTCCAGAACGGATCGCCATAGAAGTTTTGGCGTAAGTAGCCAAACTGGTTCAAATCGAACGCGGCATGAAACACCGTCATCCAGACCATGGCCAGGCCCCGCAAGGCGTCCAGGCCCTGCAGGCGCCCATTCCGCAGATCTGCCGTCGGCATCTTGGCAGATTGGTGGATTGATCGACTCGGCGTGGTGGCATGGCGCATGGGGCAACGATACCGCAAGCCTCGCTGTGGCCTTGCACCTCAGCGCAGGGCTTGTGGGGGGGCAAAGCTTCCATGTGTTGAGCTGGACTGCAGCAATACCGCTGGACCGGCATTCACAAAGATGTCGGTCAAGGCGTCGCCGTTGGCATGCCCCAAAGCCAGAAAGTTGGCCGACCGGGGCCCTTCTTGTCGCTGGTGAAGCGCAAACTGGCCGCGCACGATACCGGACTGCAGCACCACGCTGATTTGGGACGGCATGTCTTGGGCCTGATAGACCAGTGAAATGGCAGCAAGGTCGGGCAGGCCATCGTTGTTCAGGTCACCCACCGCGACCTGGCGGGTGCCGTCAGGCATGGCAAGTGTGTTGGAGCTGAACACGCCTGGCCCCGTTTGCAACAGGATGCTCAGGCTGGAGCCCCCTGTGCCACCACTTCCCGCATGACCCGCATTAGCCACCACGATGTCGGGTCGCTGGTTACCGTCCAGATCAGCAACCGCCACACTGCTGACAGCCAGGCCCGCACTTAGGACCAGCGCAGGCTCATAGCCCCCTAAGGGCGACTGGTAGAACACCACAACGCTGTCGGTAGCTGCCAGCACGATGTCGTTGCGTCCATCGCCATTCAGGTCGTGCGTGACGACCGCAGTAGTACCTCGCAGGCCACCCGTTGACAACGTGACAGGACTGGCGAAACTTCCTGGCACGTTTGGACTTTGCGTGTAGACCAAGGCACGGGCGTTAACTAAAACACCGTCTGCCACTGCCAAGTCTGCAAGCCCATCGTTGTTGAGATATGAGATGGCCGTCTGTTGGGCAGAGCCACCCGTCGCGAGCCAACGGCTGGGTAGAAACTGACCCGGCGTTGAGGGGTTCTGAATCAGTAGCGAAACACCACCGCTGTCGTTCGGCAGGCCCGCCTGTATGGGCAGACTCGCTGGTGTGGCCGCGACAAGGTCAAGCCAGCCATCACTATTCAGGTCACCCGCATTGAGCCCCCACGGATCGGGAGCAGTCGCAAAGCGCTGGACATCATGGAACAGACCAGGTGCCATTTGCATGTAGACCTCGACGTAACCCGGATGTGGCGGCGCACCGGCAACATAACTGCTTGCCACCATGACATCGTCGAGACCGTCGAGATTGATATCAGCCACGACCAGCCCAGCCTGGACCCAATACGATGTGATCGGGAGCCCGCCATCGCCCCCAGCGCCACATGCGCCCAGAAGCAGCTGACTGACCGTCAGCAGTGCACTCAAGCGCGCAGCGGTACCTTGAAAAGGGTGAAAAGGGCGTTTCTGACCAGGCAAAGGTAGCGTCATGTCCCAAAATTAGCACGCGATCTGGGCCGCAGTGTTGAGAAGGCTCTAGCGCAGCAAGGATGGTTGGAGAACGCTTAATGTCAGCCTTCAAGGGCGGCCAGTGCCACATACTGAAAGCCCATGCACAAGCAGCCCAACACTCATCATCAAGCCGTAGAAGCCCATGCTGGCACCTCCGCTATGGCACCACCGCATCTGCTAGACCCGCAGGCGCTGGCCAGCCATTTGCAAGTGGACCTGGCCCGGGGGCTGAGCAGTGACGATGCTGCCGCGCGCTTGAAGAAATACGGCCCCAACAGCCTGCCCAGCCTGCCCTCGCGCTCGGCACTCGGCCTGCTGCTAACTCAGTTTCAGGACTTCATGATCAGCGTGCTCCTGGCGGCAGCGCTGATCTCTGGTGTGGTCGGCGAATGGCTCGACATGCTGGTGATTGTGGTCATCGTGGTGCTCAATGCGCTGATCGGTATGGCGCAGGCCTGGCGGGCCGAACGGGCGCTGGCCGCGCTGCGCATGCTGGCACAAGTCCAGGCCAGCGTTCTTCGAGATGGCTTGGTGAAGACCCTGGAGGCCCGGGTGCTGGTGCCCGGAGATGTCGTTTTGCTGGAAGCATGTTGCCAGGTGCCCGCCGACCTGCGCCTGCTGGAGGCAGCACAGCTGCGTGTGGATGAATCTGCCCTCACCGGCGAATCGGTCACGGTGCACAAGCACAG
>JBJOJH010000107.1:0-3735 GCA_046046715.1 Pseudomonadota bacterium
GGGCTACAGGTGTGGCCGTGACAGTGTCAGGTCAAACTTGCCAGAGAGTTGATGTATTGCTTGATTCCCGTTTGCGCGTCGACAAAAGCATGGTCACATCCTGTGGCCCGCAGGGCGGTCAAATCGGCCTGGGCGTAGCTCGGGTACTTGCCACGCAGGGCTTCAGGAAGAGGGCGGTACTCGATCAGTCTGGCAGCTAGGGCATCTTGCAGCGAGAGTTCAGGTTCGCCACGCTGTCTGCGCACGGCATTCACGACGGTGGTGGTCATCTCGGTGAGGGGACAGGCCCGACCACTGCCCAGGTTGTAGATGCCGGAATGTGCAGGACGGTCAAAGAACCAAAGCTTCACTGCCACGACATCGTCCACATGCACAAAATCTTGTGCCGTCTCGCCCTGTTCATGGCCACTGTGTTCGCCATACAGGCAGACCTTGCCCTCGGTCTGAAATTGTTGGAATTGCTGGTAGGCCAGGCTCGCCTGCTGCACCTTGTGTTGCTCCCGAGGGCCGAACACATTGAAATACCGGAATCCCACGACCTGGGAAATCCGTCCTGACAAGGTGCGTGCAAAGTCGGCCCCACATTCCCTGCGCATGCGCTGATCCAAAAGGAGTTTGGAATAGCCGTAAACATTGACCGGGCGTTCGCACTCAGGCGCCTCCCTGCAGGTGTTTGAGGTGCCGTAGACGGCCGCGCTGGAGGCATACAAGAGTCGCGTGCCCCGTTTTTGACAGGCATGAAATAAACCTACCGACAAGGTGTAGTTGTTACGTATCATCTGCCGACCGTTGATGCCCTGATCGTCGCCGCAAGCGCCTTCATGAAAGATAGCCTCGATCTGGCCGTAAGCACCTTGGGCATAGGCTTCGTAAAAGTCAGCGGCATCCACGTAATCCGCAATCTGCAGATCTGCCAGATTCAGGAATTTGTCGCCTTGGCTCAGATCGTCGACCGCAATGATGTCGTCGATGCCTCGGGCGTTCAGTCCCTTGATGAGGTTGCTGCCGATGAAGCCAGCGGCACCGGTCACAACAATACGGGTCATGGCTGCTCCAGGGTCATGGTGTGGCTGTCATCTGGGGATGAGTCTGATGAAACGCGTCGTCAGAGTTCTTCCACTCGTTTGGGCGGATAGCTGTCCCAGGTTTGACAACCCGGGCATTGCCAGAAGTGTTGGCGCGCTTCAAAACCACAGGCAGCGCAGCGGTAGCGGGTGAGCGGTTTGACAGCATGGTCCAAAGCGCGCTGAACCTGTGGGTGAAATTGCTCGTGCTCCAACTTTTCACCGGCAATCCAGTGCGCTGCAGCGACCAGTGAGGGCTCCCGCTCGAGATGGCGAACATACCAATCACGGGGTGATCTCCCCGGCTGATGGCTGCTGGCCTCCAGGGTGACGATGGCTTCAAGCACGTCCAGCGACTGTGCGTTCTCATAAAAATCGGTGAGCAGCGACAAGGTCTCCGAAGTGCGACCTGATTGAAGGGCGACTTGTGCCAGTTGCGGTGCCAGCAAGGCGATGGACTGGGGTGCCTGGTCTGCAGCTTCTCGCAGCGTGGCCCATGCGCTGGCCGAATCGCCTCTCTGGGCTTGCAGCTGGGCAATTGCCAGATAGGCACGCGGCGCAGCCGGGGCCGTGGCGATGGCCTGGCGCAGCAGGGCCTCAGCCTTTGGGTGTTGGTCAGACTCCATCAGCGCACTGGCCTGCTCACACAGGTAATGCGCCTGCCGTCCGCTGAAGTTGCCTTGGTCAGCCTCATTGAGCTTCTGCGCCATCACAGCCGCATGGGCCCAATCACGCGATCGTTCGTAATTGGCCAACAAGGCCAATCGGGCCTGGCTCTCAAAAGCCGTGCCTTCCAGCTTGAGCAGGGCATCTTCTGCACGGTCTAGCAAGCCTGCCTTGAGAAAGTCGAGTGCCAGTGCGTGTTGAGCGCGGTGCCGGTCAGCCTGGCTCAGGTCGCCGCGCGAGAGCAGATGCTCGTGTACCCGTACCGCGCGCTCGTATTCGCCACGACGGCGAAACAGATTGCCCAGTGCAAAGTGCAATTCCGAGGTGTCAGGGTCGTTCTGAACCGCTTCTATGAAGGCGTCGATGGCCTGATCCTGTTGTTCGTTGAGCAGGAAGTTCAGGCCCTTGAAATAGGCTTTGGGTGCCAGCTTGTTTTCAAGGCGCAACTGCCGAAGATCCAGGCGCGACGCCAGCCACCCCAGGACAAAAGCCAAGGGCAGGCCCAGCAAGACCCAGCTCATGTCAAAGACCATGGTTTTGCGGTGCTTCCGGGTTGGATGTTGATGCAGCCGCGGCGGTGGGCTTACTTGTTTGCGCCGCGCGTCGGGCGGCGGATCTGTGATGCCACCAGCGAGGCACCATCGCCAGTGCGCCTGCAGCCAGGCCGGCTGTGAATGCGGCCAATACAACCAGTACCAGTGGCGCACGCCAGACGGTGCCAAAGAAGAAGTGCACGACGGCGTCATGCTGGTTGTTCAGCGCAAAGGCAAAAAGGGTAAAAAAAATGGCCGCTTTCAGCAGCCACTTCATACCCCAGACCAAGTGTTTCATTCGGGTCCCTAGTGACGCGATGATTCTAGCGATTGACCGCCGTGGTACGAGCAGCTTGTGTCGTGGACGATGCTGATGTATCAGCCCTTGCTTCCAGTTCTGCAGTGCGTTGATCTACCGCCATCCGCAAGGCTTTACCAGGCTTGAAGTGCGGTACCCGTTTTTCTGGAATGGCCACGCTTTCCCCGCTTCGGGGGTTGCGACCCAGGCGGGGCGCACGGTGGCTGATGGAAAAACTGCCAAAACCACGAATCTCGATCCTGTGACCCGCAACCAGTGCATCGTTCATGGCATCCAGGATGGCCCTCACCGCGATTTCAGCATCGCGGTGCGTCAGCTGGCTAAAACGGCTGGCAAGTTCTTCAACGAGGTCAGAGCGAGTCATGGGATAAAAAGGAGAACTATCAAAAAAACGACCGGCGCCCTTGTGACCAAGGGGCGCCGGCCATTTCGTCAGACCAGACGCAATAACTTAGTTATTGTTGTCCAGCTTGGCGCGCAGCAGAGCGCCCAGGCTGGTGGTGCCGGCGTTTTCACGAGCCGACTGCTGGCTCAGGTTCGACATGGCTTCTTGTTGGTCGGCCATGTCCTTGGCCTTGATCGACAACTGGATGTTGCGGGTCTTGCGATCCACATTGACCACCACAGCGGTGACTTCGTCGCCTTCCTTGAGCACATTGCGGGCATCTTCCACGCGGTCGCGGGAGATTTCGCTGGCGCGCAGGTAGCCGATGACGTCTTCACCCAGATCGATTTCAGCGCCACGAGCATCCACCGTCTTGACCTTGCCGGTCACGGTCTGGCCCTTATCGTTGATCGACGTGAAGGTGGTGAAAGGATCTGAATCGAGCTGCTTGATGCCCAGCGAGATGCGCTCGCGGTCCACGTCCACAGCCAGCACCAGAGCCTCAACTTCCTGGCCCTTCTTGTACTCGCGCACAGCGACTTCACCGGACTCGTTCCAGCTCAGGTCGGACAGATGTACCAGGCCGTCGATACCGGCAGCCAGACCCACGAACACGCCGAAGTCGGTGATCGACTTGATCGGACCCTTCACGCGGTCGCCGCGCTTGGTGTTCTGTGCGAATTCTTGCCATGGGTTGGCCTTGCACTGTTTCATGCCCAGGGAGATGCGGCGCTTGTCTTCGTCGATTTCCAGAACCATGACTTCGAC
>JBJOJH010000108.1:0-2631 GCA_046046715.1 Pseudomonadota bacterium
GCCGTGCTGGCTGAGTTCGAAAAAATTGCAGAACGCGGTGGCGTGCTGGGTGCCATGGAAACCGGCTACCAACGCGGCAAGATTCAAGACGAATCCATGCACTACGAGATGCTCAAGCACACTGGCGAGCTGCCCATCATCGGCGTCAACACCTTCCGCAACCCGCATGGCGATGCCGTGCTCGACAAGCTGGAATTGGCGCGCTCCACCGACGATGAAAAACAAAACCAGCTGACCCGTCTGCAAGACTTCCACACCCGCCATGCCAGTCAGGCGCCCGCACAACTCAAGCGCCTGCAACAGGCTGTGATCGACAACGCCAACGTCTTTGAGGTTCTGATGGACGCCGTGCGCGTCTGCTCACTGGGCCAAATCACCAATGCCCTGTTCGAGGTGGGCGGGCAATACCGGCGCAATATGTGATCGAGTGAAGTGACCGGCTCAGCAGCGTGCAAATATCGCTTGCAGGGTCGTCAGGATGCGCTCAAGGGTATCGGCATCGACGGCGCCCATGCGTTTTGTCAGCCTGACCTTGTCCACCGTGCGAATCTGATCGAGCAGCACCCGGCCGTCTTTCCCCTGAAAGGTCAGAGGCGTGCGAAAAGCCGCTGGCCGGGCCCCTGTTGTCATGGGGGCCACGATCACCGTGCGCAAGTGGTTGTGCATCTCGGGTGGTGAGATGACGACACAGGGGCGTGTTTTTTGAATCTCGCTGCCGAGGGTCGGGTCGAGGTTAACCAACCAGACCTCCCCAGTCGCCACGTTCGGACGACTTACCACGTCAACTCCACGTCGCCATCATTTCCAAACTCTGGCCATTGCAGCGCATCGTCGCCCGTCGCGGCCAGGCGCTCGCTGTCTTGTGCCCATCCCTCTCTGGGGGATCGCTTGATAGGGCGAATCTCGATGACATCACCATTGACGCGCAGGTCTGCCGCATCGCTCAAGCCCAGTTGTTGCAGGATGGGCTTCGGAATCAGGATGCCCTGTGAATTTCCCATTTTCCTGATGGATACCTGCATGATGCTTCCTTTTAAATAAGCACAATGTTAGCACTTTGGATCCAGAAATGAGTCTGGTAATTGCCTGCAGCGATGCCTGGGGTGCGAGGTGATGAGGTACAACCGGGGTCCAGCCACTATTTAAAGGAGCTTGTTCATGGCCATACCTTGGCTTACCGTATTGCAAAGCGTGCCCTGGAATGATGTGATCAGCAACGCTCCCAAAGTGGCCGATGGCGCCAAGCGCCTGTGGCAAAAAGTGGGCAAGCAGGCCAGCGAAGCTGCGCCCCCGGTGCCTGAAGCTGCAGATGCCTTGGCTACCAGCGACCAGCAGCTGCTGGCGCTGCAAGCACAGGTGGTGGCACTGCATCAATCAGTCGGTCGTTTGCAGGATGAGCTGCTGGCGTCATCTGAACTCATCACCGAGCTGGCCCAGCAGAACAGCGGCTTGATTGAACGCGCTCAAGCCCAAGATCGTCGACTGGCAAGGGTGACCTGGCTTGCGCTCGCGGGTTGCGCTGTCGCCCTGCTCAGCCTTGGCCTGTGGATCAGCCGCTAACTTTTACTTGGACCTGATCTGCTCTCAAATGGCGGTGGCTTGGCGGACGGCGCGTTGCCAGTCGTTCATGCGCTCCATGGCCTGCTCGCGGCTGATGCTGGGTAAAAAGGTGCGCTCGGCGCGCCAGTGGCTGGCCAGCTCGTCCAGCCCCGCATACAGCCCTGTACTCAGACCCGCCAGGTAGGCTGCGCCCAGGGCGGTGGTTTCGATCACTGCGGGCCGCACCACCGGAATACCCAGCAAGTCCGCCTGGAACTGCATCAGCAGATTGTTGGCGCAGGCACCGCCGTCCACCCGCAATTCGTTCACTGCCTGGCCGCCGCTGGACACAGCATCGCGGCTCATGGCATCGAGCAGGGCCGCGCTTTGAAAAGCAATGCTCTCCAGGGCCGCCCGCGCAATGTGCGCCACCGTGGTGCCGCGTGTGATGCCGGTGATGGTGCCGCGGGCTTCCGGGTTCCAGTAGGGTGCTCCCAGGCCAGTGAAGGCGGGCACCATCATCACGCCGCCCGCATCGGGCACGCTTTGCGCCAGGGCTTGAACCTGAGCGCTTGATTCGATGGCATGCAAGCCGTCGCGCAGCCACTGGACCACGGCGCCGCCGACAAACACGCTGCCTTCTATGGCGTACTCGGGCTGCATCGTTGGCTGCGCTGCACTGGTGGTGAGCAGGCCGTTACGCGAGGTTTGAAAGCGCTTGCCGGTGTGCATCAGCATGAAGCAGCCGGTGCCGTAGGTGTTTTTGGCCATGCCCTCGGAAAAGCAGGCCTGACCAAAGAGCGCGCTTTGCTGGTCGCCCGCCACGCCGCCAATCGGCATGCCGTACCCCAGCAAGTCGTCCTGGACGGTGCCAAAGTGGCTGCTGGACGCCTGCACCGTGGGCATCAGTTTCATGGGAATGTTCAGCAGCGCCAACAGCTCGGCATCCCACTGGTTGGTGTGCACATTGAACAACATGGTGCGTGCCGCGTTGCTCACATCAGTGACGTGTACGGCCTGGGCACGCGTGGCATCCTGTGCGCCACCGGTCAGTTGCCACATCAGCCAGCTGTCGACCGTGCCAAAGGCCAG
>JBJOJH010000109.1:0-13157 GCA_046046715.1 Pseudomonadota bacterium
TCTGCACGCCGCCCACGCTACGGGCAATGTCTGTGGCGCGTGTGGCTTCACGCTGGGTCACACGCCCCATCAGGTAAGTGGTGCCGCGCTCGGTGACCACCTTGAAGGCGTTGGCAAACAGGTCCTGGGCATCCACAAACGAGGCCTTCACCTTGCCGGTGGTCAACACGTCGTTGGAACGCTGGCTCAGGCTGGAAGTACTTTGCACCGCCAGCTCGTTCAAGACCTGACGCACATTGTCGACACGCGCCACCACCTGCTCGACTTTCTGGCGGTCTTGCGCGGTGGGCGCCTCACCCGTCAGCAGGACCTGGCGGTTGTAGCTGGTGACATTGACATGCACCCGCTCGCCCAATGCAGAGCGTATCTGGGCTGCGGCCTTCAGCTCGATGGCCTCGTCTTCGACCTGAGCACCGGAGGTACGTCGATCAGTGGCCACCAGGCCCGTCATGGCCGCGCCGCCTATCAGCACGGGAGCGCAAGCACCCAGGGTAGCTGCCAGACACAGTGCCAGCGTGCTGCGCAGCGCCAAGGTGGCACCACGACGGCGGGCGGTGGAGATCGTCTGGATCGTATGGCTGAGGGAAGGGGTAGGGGTCATTGGTTGTCCTGTTCACCTAAGAGTTGAGTGTCCACGCCGTCGCACAGGCAATGCAGTGCGAGCACATGGACTTCATGGATACGGGCCGTACGCTCGTGTGGCACGCAGATATGCACATCGGTATCGCGTAAAGCCTGGTTCATCTTGCCGCCACCACGGCCGGTCAGCGCCACCACGGTCATCTCCCGCTCGTGTGCCGCCTCGACGGCCGCCAGGATGTTGGCCGAATTGCCGCTGGTGGAAATGGCCAGCAGCACATCACCAGGCTGGCCCAGCGCGCGTACCTGGCGCATGAACACGGCACTGAAATCGTCGTCGTTGGCCACCGAAGTCAGGATGGAGCTGTCGGTGGTCAAGGCGATGGCACCCAGCTCGGGCCGCTCACGCTCGAAACCGCCGACAAACTCGGCTGCAAAACGCTGCGCATCCGCTGCAGAGCCGCCATTGCCGCAGGCCAGCACCTTGCCACCGCTGGTTACGCAAGACAGCAGGGCTTCCACCGCCGCTTCGATGGGCTTGCTGAGCACTTCGGCCGCCTGGTACTTGAGATCGGCGCTGTCTATGAAATGTTGTTGAATACGTGGCTCAAGCATGGCGGCGATGATAACCGTCGGCCCTGCAAGCAAATGTAAAGTTCTCAAGCGCCCAGCAGCGCTGGGACCCCCTTGAAAACCCCTGTAAACCTTTGGAAATGCACCTCAAAAAGCATCAAAAGCGGCCTTTAGCCACTGAACGCCGGCAGGCTCGATCGTGATCACATCAAAGCGGCAAGGGGGCAGTTGTTGAAGACGCATCAGGTAGTGACGGGCCGCAAACACGATGCGCCGCTGTTTAGCCACACTGACGCTGGCTGCGGCACCTCCGTGGCTGGCGCTGGAGCGCTTACGGACCTCGACAAACACCACCGTGCCATCGATCGCTCGCATGATCAGGTCAATTTCGCCGCCGCCCCGGCCGGGCGTTCGATAATTGCGTTGCAGCAGGCGCAAGCCCTGCTGTTGCAGATGACGTAGTGCAGCGTCCTCGGCGGCATCTCCCACCTGTTTGGTAGTGCCGGCCTGACTTGCTGAACCCTGTTGAGGAAACACCATTGAGCTCTTATGCCTCGGCCCTGGCCGCAGCCCGTGATGCGGCATCTGCCCAACATTATCCGCAGGGTGCCCTGTACGTGGTGGCCACGCCCATCGGCAACCTCGCCGACATCAGCTTGCGCGCATTGCATGTGTTGCAACTGGTGGATGTGATTGCGTGCGAGGACACCCGACACACCCAGCAAATGCTGCGCGCCTACGGCATCGACAAGCCCTCGTCTCAGTTGCTGGCGGTGCATCAGCACAACGAAGCACAAGCTTCCAACCAGGTCACCGCCCTGCTGGCCCAGGGTCAACGGGTGGCTTTTGTCAGCGACGCCGGCACGCCAGCCGTGAGCGACCCCGGTGCCCGCCTGGTGGCAGTGGTCCGGTCGGCAGGTCATTCAGTCGTGCCTTTGCCGGGTGCCAGTAGCGTCACCACAGCTTTGAGCGTGGCTGGCATCGGCGCTGACGACAGCCATGGCGACTTTGTGTTTGCCGGCTTTCTGTCGAGCAAGGCCACCGAACGCAACCAGGCGATCAGCGTGCTGGCTGCCGAGCCGCGTAGCGTGGTGCTGCTGGAGGCCCCGCACCGCATCGAAGCCCTGGCCTCGGCCCTGGCGGTACTGGGTGGCCGGCTGTTGACTGTAGGACGGGAGCTGACCAAACAGTTCGAGGACATCGCCACATTGCCTGCGGCCGACCTTCCCGCCTGGCTGGCGGCGCAGCCGCAGCGTACCCGGGGTGAATTCGTGCTGGTTTTACACCCCGCCCCACCGGCTGCAGACCGTGCGCCAGCGCAGGCTCTTAGGGTGCTGAAGCTGTTGCTAGCCGAGCTGCCCCTGAAAACGGCAGTCAAGCTGAGTGCGGAGATCACCGGCAAATCCAAAAACGAACTCTACGACGCCGCGCTGGCCATGAAGGAGGCATGACATGAGCATGCCCTTCGACCCGACCCGCTGCCCGGTATGCGGCCGCAGCAACCAATGCGCCATGGAACTGGCCAAATCGACCGGACGGACACAAGCCCCCTGCTGGTGTACCGAGGCCACCTTCAGTGCCGAGCTGCTGGCCCGCGTCCCCGACGACCTGCGTGGCAAAGCCTGCATTTGCCCGGCGTGCGCAGCTGCGAAAGGCCCAGCACCCGGCTCAGCCAACTCATAATCCCATCCCATCAACCTCAGTGTTTGAGCTGACATTTAAGGATCAAGGAAACAGACCCATGCCCACCTATCACATCGAAATGCTGGAAGGCCGTACCCTCGAGCAGAAGAAAAAGTTGGTCGAAGAAATCACTCGCGTCACCGTCGAAGTGCTGGGCGGATCGCCCGGTGCCGTCGACATCCTCATCACAGACGTGAAGCGTGAAAACTGGGCCACGGGCGGTAAGCTCTGGAGCGAGCCCAGGGACTGAGTCACGCCCCAAGATCAAGTAAGCACGCCGGGAGTCACACCATGTGCCAGTTGCTGGGTATGAACAGCCACCTGCCCGCCAGCCTGACGCTGAGCTTTTCGGGCTTTTCCCAACGTGGCGGCAGCACCGACCACCATTCCGACGGTTGGGGCATCGCCTTTTTTGAGACCGATGGCCTTGCACCCGGCAAAGGCGCACGCTGCTTTGTCGACAAGGAGAGTGCGGCCACCTCGCCCATTGCGGCCATGTTGCGCGGCTTCCCGATCAAGAGCCACAACGTGGTGGCCCATGTACGCAAAGCCACCATGGGCGCCGTAGCACTGGAAAACACCCACCCCTTCATGCGCGAGCTGTGGGGCCGTTACTGGGTGTTTGCCCACAATGGCGACCTCAAGGACTTCAACCCGCCTTTGCATGGCCACTTCAAACCGGTGGGCAGCACCGACAGCGAACTCGCTTTTTGCTGGCTGATGCAGGAACTGTCCAAGTCGCATGCCGGGGTGCCCACCGTTGAGGAATTGACGCTCACCCTGCGCGAACTAGTTCCCAAAATTGCTCGCCATGGCACCTTCAACTTTTTGCTGAGCAACGGGCAAGCCTTGTGGGCGCATGCCAGCACCAAGCTGTGTTACCTGGTGCGCGAATACCCGTTCACCGAGGTGCAAATGAAGGACGAGGAAATTCGGGTGAACCTGGCCGAGCTCAATGGCCGGGACGATCGACTCGCGATTGTGGTGACCGAACCTTTGACTACCAACGAGAACTGGACGCACATGGCGTCCGGCGACCTGGTGGTGTTTGTGGATGGCCGGCCGGTAGGGCGTCAGTGTTGCGCCAACGCGGCTTCCAGCGCATCGGCAAACATGGCCGCCACGTCAAAGCCGGTCTGATCGCTGATCTCGCGAAAGCAGGTCGGGCTGGTGACATTGATTTCGGTCAGGCTGTCGCCAATCACGTCCAGCCCCACCAGCAGCAGGCCCCGCGCAGCCAGAACTGGCCCCAGCGCTTCAGCAATCTCACGGTCTCGCGCGGTCAACGGCTGCGCCACGCCCTTGCCACCGGCGGCCAAATTGCCCCTCACCTCGCCACCCTGGGGAATCCTCGCCAGGCAATAGGGCACAGGCTTGCCACCAATCACCAGCACGCGCTTGTCGCCTTGTGCAATGGCAGGCAGGTACTTTTGCACCATCACGGTTTGAGCCCCGTCCTTGTTCAGGGTTTCGATGATGGCGCCCAGGTTCATGCCATCTTCGCGCACCCGGAAAATGCCCATGCCGCCCATGCCGTCCAGCGGTTTGAGAATGATGTCCTGATGCTGGGCATGAAAACGCCGGATGTCCGAGGCGTCTCGCGTTACCAGGGTTGGGCCGATGAACTGGGGAAACTCCAGAATCGCCAACTTTTCGGGGTGGTTGCGTAGGGCCGCCGGCTTGTTGAAGACCCGGGCGCCCTCGCGCTCGGCTTGCTCCAGCAAGTGCGTGGCATAGAAAAACTCGCTGTCAAAAGGCGGATCCTTGCGCATGATGACCGCGTCAAAGTCCTTCAGGGCCTGAGGTCGCTCGTCCGGAGCCTGCTGGGCGGCCGTGAACCAGGGCTCGGGGTCACCGGTCAAGGTGATGTCTCGCACATAGGCCGTCACCGGTTGCTGTGTTCCACCACCGCCTTGCCACATGATGTCCTTGGGCTCGCAGGCGCTGATACGGTGACCCCGCCCCTGCAACTCACGCATCATGGTGAAGGTGCTGTCTTTGTAGATCTTGAAAGACTCAAGCGGGTCGGCAACAAAAAGAATGTTCATGGTTGGGAGGCGGAAGTCTCGGATCCGGCTAAAGATGAAGGGCGACCCGAGCGAGTGCCGTACTGTTGGATGAAAAGTGCCAGGGCGCCAGCAACCACGCCCCAAAAAGCCGAGCCCACGCCGGCGATCACGACGCCCGACAAGGTGACCAAGAAGGTGATGAGTGCGGCCTCACGGTGGGCATCGTCCTTGACCGCGGCAGCCAGTCCGCTGCCGATGGTGCCCAGCAGGGCCAGCCCGGCAATCACGGCCACCAGCTCTTTGGGCATGGCAATCAGGACTGCCATGATGGCCGCGCCAAACACACCCATCAGGGCGTACAAGAAGCCACAAGACACGGCTGCGGTGTAGCGTTTGGCGGCATCGGTATGCGCCTCGGGGCCCATGCAGATGGCAGCGGTGATGGCGCTCAGATTCAGGGCAAAAGCACCGAAAGGCGCCAGCACCAGGGTCACCAGCCCAGTCAGCGTGATGACTTTGGAAATGGGAATGCCGCCGTCAGCACTGTCTGGGCCATAGCCAGAGGCACGTATGGCCGCCACACCGGGCAGGTTTTGGGACGCCATGGTGACCACAAACAAGGGCAAGGCCAAACTGACCAGCGCGGCCCAGGTGAACTGGGGCCCCACCCATACCGGTGACGCCAGCGCCAGCGTCAAGCCGTCCATAGCCACTTGACCCCGCAGAGCCACGTAGATCAAGGCAAGCATCAGGGTCAACACCACAGCATAACGAGGCCACCAGCGCTTGGCTGCCAGATAAACCCCGAGCATCAGCAACACCAGCGGCAGGGCCGTTTGGGCTGCAGTAAATGCCTGCAGACCAAACCGGGCCAGCACCCCTGCCAGCAAGGCAGACGCCAGGGCAAGGGGCACCCGGTTCATGAGTCGCTCAAACCAGCCGGTCATGCCCACCAGGGTGACTAGGGCCGCACTGGCCATGAAGGCGGCGACCGCTTCGCCCATGGAAAAACCACCCGCCACACCGGCTGTGGCCAGCACCGCTGCACCGGGTGTAGACCAAGCCACCATCACCGGTTTTTTGAGCCACAGCGAAGGCAAGGCAGAGCACAGACCCATGCCCAAACCCAGCGCCCACATCCAGGAGGCCAGTTGCTCCGGTGTGGCCTGAAATGCCTGTGCGGCCTGAAACACGATGGCGACCGAACTGGTAAAACCCACCAGCACCGCCACAAAGCCAGCGGTGAAGGCACTGACGCTGAGATCTTTGAAAAAGGACACAGCAGGCCGGCGTCAGATCTCGATCTTGGAGCCCAGCTCCACCACGGCATTGTTGGGCAACATCAGGAAGTCGGCAGCGCCGCTGGCGTTGTGGTGCATTTGGGAAAACAGCTGCTCGCGCCACGGCGACATGCCACCTCCGATGGTGGGAATCACGGAATCGCGGGACAGGAAATAGCTGGTGTTCATGTCATCGAGTTCACAGCCCCGACCCTTGATCTGCTGCAGGGCCTTGGGCACATCGGGATCGTTCTTGAAGCCATAGTGAATCACCACTTGCCAGCAGTCGTGACCCAGTGACTCGATCGACAAACGCTTGTTCATGCCGATCCAGGGCACCTCGTGGTTGCAGACCGTCACAAACAGATTGTTGTTGTGCAGCACCTTGTTGTGCTTGAGGTTGTGCAGCAGCGCATTGGGTACCGTGCCGGGCTCGGCCGTCAAAAACACGGCAGTTCCCTCGACCCGGGTCGGGGGACTGACAAACACGGCATCCAGAAAACTGGGCAGATCAATCGCATCCGCCTTGAGCGACTGGTTGAGCAGGGCCCGCCCGTCTTTCCACGTCGTCATCAAGGCAAAGATGGCGCCGCCGATCACCAGCGGGAACCACCCACCATCAAACAGCTTGAGCAGGTTGGAGGCAAAAAAGGCCAGATCCACCACAAAGAAAAAGCCCGTGGCGGCAAAGCACAGCGCCAGCGGATATTTCCAGCTGTAACGTATGACGAAGAAAGTCAGGAAAGTGGTGATTAGCATGTCCAGCGTCACAGCAATGCCATAAGCTGAAGCCAGGTTGCTGGAAGAACGGAACATCAGCACTGCAAGCACGATGGCGACAAACAAACCCCAGTTCACAAAGGGAATGTAGATCTGACCGGTGTCACGCACACTGGTGTGCTGAATATTCAAACGGGGTAAGTAACCAAGCTGGACCACCTGCTTGGTCACACTGAAGGCCCCCGAGATGAGCGCCTGGGATGCAATGACCGTGGCCATCGTGGCCACAACCACCAAAGGTAGCAGGGCCCAGTCTGGCGCCATCAGGAAGAACGGGTTTTTGACCGCCTCGGGACGCTCCAGCAAAAGCGCTCCCTGGCCAAAGTAGTTCAAGGTAAGCGCGGGCATCACCACGGCAAACCAGGCCAAACGTATGGGCTTTTTACCGAAGTGACCCAGGTCGGCATACAAGGCCTCGGCCCCAGTCACACACAACACCACGGCCCCCAGAATCACGAAAGTCACACCAGGGTTCTCCAGCATGAAACCCAGGGCGTAGTGAGGACTGACCGCCAGCAAAATGGCCGGGTGCGCCGAGATTTGCCAGACCCCCAGCATGGCGATCACCCCGAACCACACCAGTGTGATGGGACCAAAAAACTTGCCTATGCCGGTGGTGCCCCGTTTTTGTACCGCGAACAGGCAAAACAGGATCACCAGGGTCAAAGGAATCACGAAGCGCCGGAACGCGGGCGAGATGACTTCCAGGCCTTCCACCGCAGACAACACCGAGATCGCCGGGGTGATAACCCCGTCGCCATAAAACAGCGAGGTTCCAAAAATGCCCACGACCAGCAGCACACTGCGCAATCGGGGTTTGTCCTTGACGGCCTGTGAAGCCAGCGCCAGCATGGCCACCAGCCCACCTTCACCGTGGTTGTCGGCACGTAGCACCAGCACCACATACTTGATGGAAACAATAACGGTCAGGGTCCAGAAAAAGATGGACAGCACGCCATAGACGTTGTCGGGCGTGAAGTCCACATGGCCGGAATTGAACACTTCCTTGACCGCATACAGTACGCTGGTGCCGATGTCCCCGTACACCACGCCTATGGCGCCGAGGGTCAATGCTGCAAGAGACGATTTCGAAGCTGACACAAATTAAGGCCCACGGCGTTGCCACAGGCTCCGTTCTTTGAGGGACTGCCATTTTGCGCCTGCCGACAGCGCTTCTGACTAAGGAACACGCTCTAAATCAGATTAGGCGAGAAATGTTGCGGCGCAGCAACTTATCTTGCGTGTTCACTCTTCCGTTTCGGCCTCGGGGTCAGTCGCTTCCAGCTCGTAACTCGCCGCCAGCATGGCCAACCGACCGATCACCCCGTACATGTAAAAACGGTTCGGCGCACTGGCTCCCGGCTTGACACCGGGCTGGGGCAAGCGGGTGCTCTCCGCAAAGGCCAGGGGCACAAAGCTGGCCCCGGGCGCATTCAGGTTTTCGTCCACGCCACGCTCGGCATGGATGCGGTAGAACCCCCCCACCACGTAGCGGTCCATCATGTACACCACAGGTTCGGCCACAGCGTCGTTCATGCGCTCGTTGGTCAGCACCCCTTCCTGGATGATGACCTCGGTCACGGCCTGACCGTCTTTCACCACCCCCATCTTGTTGCGGGTCTTGCGGTTCAGGGTGTCGAGCTCTTTCACGTCACGCACCGTCATGATGCCCATGCCATAGGTGCCGTTATCAGCCTTCACCACCACAAAGGGCTTCTCGTTGATGCCGTATTCCTTGTACTTGCGGCGCACCTTGGTCAGAACCGCATCCACATTGGTGCGCAGGCAATCCATGCCGGTCTCTTCGGCAAAGTTGACTTCACCACAGCGGTTGAACAAGGGGTTGATCAACCAGGGATCCACACCGAGCAGCTTGCCAAAGCGCTTGGACACTTCCTCGTAAATCTTGAAGTGCGTGCTCTTGCGACGCGTGGTCCAGCCTGCATGCAAAGGTGGCAACAGGTACTGCTCGTGTAGGTCTTCCAGGATACCGGGCACACCGGCGCTGAGGTCGTTGTTAAGCAAAATGGTGCAGGGGTCGAAGTCTTTCACGCCGATGCGCCTGGGCGTGCGTATGACCGGATCGAGGGTCACGGTCTGACCATCCGGCAACTCGATGGTGGTGGTTTTTTTGATTTCCGGATTGATGGAACCGATGCGCACATTGAGCCCGGCCATGTGAAAGATGCGCTGCAACTGCGCCACATTGCTCAGGTAGAAGGTGTTGCGCGTGTGGTTCTCGGGGATCAGCAGCAGGTTGCGTGCTTCGGGGCAGATCTTTTCGATGGCCGCCATGGCAGCCTGCACCGCCAGCGGCAGCATTTCGGGCGTGAGGTTGTTCCAGCCACCGGGAAAGAGATTGGTGTCGACCGGTGCGAGCTTGAAGCCCGCGTTGCGCACATCGACCGAGCTGTAAAACGGCGGTGTGTGCTCCATCCACTCCAGCCGGAACCAGCGCTCGATGGCCGGCATGGAGTCCAGCACGCGCTGCTCCAGCTCATTGATCGGGCCGGTCAAGGCAGTGATGAGATGTGGAACCATGCAAGCCTCAGGAGGTTAGGGTAGAAATAGCGGCAAATTCTAGGTCTGCCGCTTCAGCATGGGGCTTGCGGGGTCACAAGCCCGGGGTGGGTCAGCCTCGCAGCTCGCCCTCGCCCAGCACCACGTACTTCAGCGAGGTCAGCCCCTCAATGCCCACCGGGCCCCGGGCGTGGAACTTGTCGGTACTAATGCCAATCTCGGCACCCAGCCCGTATTCAAAGCCATCGGCAAAGCGGGTGCTGGCATTCACCATCACGCTGCTCGAATCCACCTCGCGCAAAAAGCGCTGGGCGTGCACATGATCGGTGGTCAGGATGGCCTCGGTATGGTGGCTCGAATACTGGTTGATGTGGGCAATGGCTTCGTCCACGCCAGACACCACCTTAATGCTGATGATGGGCGCCAGGTACTCCTCGAACCAGTCCTGCTCGGTGGCGGTCACGACATGGGCGCCTGGCACGCCGGCCAGGATGGCGAGCGCTTCAGGGCAGCAGCGCATTTCCACGCCTTTGGCCGCATAAATGGCCCCGATCAGCGGCAAAAATTTGCCCGCCACGGCGCGCGCCACCAACAGGCTTTCAGTGGCGTTGCAGGGGCTGTATTTTTGAGTCTTGGCGTTGTCGGCCACGCGCACCGCCATGTCCACATCGCAAGGATCATCCACGTAAGTGTGGCAATTGCCGTCAAGGTGCTTGATGACCGGCACCTTGGCCTCCCGGCTGATGCGTTCGATCAGCCCCTTGCCGCCGCGCGGGATGATCACGTCCACATACTGCGGCATGGCAATGAGCTGACCCACGGCCTCGCGGTCCGTGGTGGGCACCAGCTGCACGGCATCTGCAGGCAAACCTGCTTGCACCAGCGCCTGCCGAACCAGGGCCGCCAGCGCCTTGTTGGAGTCGATGGCCTCGGAGCCCCCACGCAAGATGCAGGCATTGCCGCTCTTGATAGAAAGGCTGGCGGCCTCGATGGTCACATTGGGGCGGCTCTCGAAAATCATGCCAAACACACCGATCGGCACGCGCATCTGGCCCACCCGGATGCCGCTGGGCTGCTGCTTCATGCCGATGATCTCGCCAATGATGTCGGGCATGGACGCCAGCTGCTCGCAGCCCTCGGCGCAGGTTTCGATCACCTTGGGCGTGAGCTTGAGGCGGTCCACCATGGGCTCGGCCAGGCAGGCAGCACGGGCACGAACCAAGTCTTTGGCGTTTTCAAGTTGCAGACTGTCCACATTGGCGCGCAATAGCGCCGCCAAGCCGCGCAGGGCAGACCGCTTGGTTGCGGCAGTGGCCTTGGCCATGAGTGCGGAGGCGGCCTTGGCCTGCTGGCCCAGGGTGTTCATCAATTCGGTGGTGTCGGTGGTGCTCATGGGCGTGATTTTCTCATTGCGGCAAGACCGGCTGTAGCCGCTTCAACGAATGCTGCAGGCCCTGCACACATCCAGGGCCAGCCGGTGCAAGGCTTGCCAGGGGTCGGCAGGCCAATCCGGGTTTTTCAGGCCTTTGACGATACCGTCCACCGTGTGGGCCTGTTGCAGCCACTGGCCCAACAGGCTCGGTGTCAGGCGAGGCAGGATGCGCTCGAACTGTTTTTCCTTCAGGCCCCAGATTCGGTTGTCGCGCAGGGCCATGGGCAGGGGCTTGCCATCCGCCATGGCCTGCTTGACGCGATGCAGGCTGCGTATGTCTTCAGACAAGGCCCAATGCACCAGCACCTCGGCTTCTCCCTCGGCTTGCAGACCATCGAGCATGCGCAGAACGCGCCCCAACTGCCCCGCCAGCACCGCCTCGGACAACTTGAACACGTCATAGCGCGCCACGTTGAGCACCGCCGCCTCGACCTGGGCAAAACTCAGTTCACCCGCCGGGTGCAGCAAGGCCAGCTTTTGCATCTCCTGGTGCGCCGCCAGTAAATTTCCTTCCACCCGGTCCGCGAAAAACTGCAGCGTCCGCTGCCCTTCTTCGCCGCTCAGCACGCGCTGGCCTTGCAGCTGCAGGCGCTGAGCAATCCATTGCGGCAGCATCCGCCGTTCGATCGGGTCAAAACGCATGCTGATGCCGTAACTCTCCAGCGCTGCAAACCAGGCTGACTTGCTGGTGGGGCCGTCCAGCCGGGGCAAGATCACGAGTGTGAGTGTGCTGTCATCCAGGGCGGCCCGCTCGGCCAATTGCTGCAGGGCTACCGAACCGTCCTTGCCGGGCTTGCCACTGGGAATACGGATTTCCACGATCTGGCGGTCGGCAAACAAGCTCAGCGTTCCGCCACTGGCCAGCACCTCGCTCCAATCAAAGTGAGCACCGGCGACGGTATGCACCGTGCGTTCGGTGTAGCCCTGCTGGCGCGCCGCAGTGCGCAGGGCATCGGCGCACTCCTGCAAAAGCAGGGGCTCGTCACCGTGCAAGGTGTAGAGATTTTTCAGCCCGCGCTGCAGGTGATCGGTCAATTGGGCGGGCGCCAGAATCATGACAATGAGTTTAGCGGTTGGGCTTGGGCAACACGAACGCTCGGCACGCACCGACGGCGGTGAGCCCTCAGGCGCCTGCCAACCCCGGGTCTGGTGCCATGTTCGCCACCAGGTAGTCGATAAAGACACGCACCTTGGCCGGCAGGAGCCGGGTCGCCGTGAGGGCGTAGGCCGTAACCGCAGGCGGTGCCCAGTCCGGCAACACCCGTACCAAGCGTTGCTCGGCCAGGTCGGCCTGCACCCAGCTCTCAGCCGTCTGCACGATGCCCTGCCCACCCAGGGCCAGTTGCTGCAGCAGGCCCCGACTGTTGGCAACAAACTGCCCGCCTACCTCCACGCTCTGGCTGCTGCCGTCGCGATGGTTCAAGCGCCAGGGAGCGTCTTTCATGCGCAAACAGTCGTGGCCCAGCAGATCCTGCGGCTCGGCTGGCACTCCGCGCTGGCGCAGGTAGTCGGGGGACGCCACCAGGATGGTGGTCAAGCGGGCAATGGGACGGGCAATCAAGCTTTGGTCCTTGGGCGGGCCCATGCGTATGGCCACGTCCACCGGATCACCCATCAGATCCGCCTGGTTGGGCGTGAGGTCCAGATTGAATCGGATGCCGGGATAGCGACGCGAAAAATCGGCCAATAAGGGGCTGAGGTAGATCACGCTGAAATCCACGGGCGTCGACGCGCGGATCACGCCGCTGGGCTGGGCCTGCAGTTGGGTCAGTTCCTGGTGGGCCAGCTCGGCTTCCTGAACGATGCGCACACAGTTGTCGTAATACAGACGACCGCCCTCGGTCAGCTCCACGCGGCGCGTGCTGCGATTGAAAAGGCGCAAGCCCACATCGCGCTCCAGCTCGGCGATGCGGCGCGACACCGTGGAGTTGGGCAGGCCTAGCACCTCTGCTGCACGGCGAAAGCTGCTGGATCGGGCCACCTCGACAAACAGCTGCATGTTTCTGAAGATATCCATCACGCAATTGTGCCGCTCATGGAGCAATCAATTTCATTAGGATGCTTTTATCCCATCGATGCACGTACCGACAATGCCTTAACTCAGCCACAACCAACCTCGGCGAACCCAGCTACACAAACCGACTAACCCAGTACTAGCCTGGGCAGCCACGATCACCATGACGCCTACACGACAGATCACCACCCGCACGCCCGGCCGCCGCCACGGCCCCATCACCCGGCTGATGAGCCCAGGCGACATCGGACAACTCACCAAGCCGTTCATCTTTCTGGACTATGTGG
>JBJOJH010000110.1:0-7955 GCA_046046715.1 Pseudomonadota bacterium
ATCGCGCGCAGGGCCCAGCGGTGGGCCCGGTGCTCTCGCAGCATCAGGTAGTCGAAGCGGTAGGCGCTGGCCACAAAGGCGATGATCAGCACACTGGTCAATGTGTCTGGCGTTGCAAAGATGGGGTTCTCGATCCAGAACACCCTGAAATACCCCATGTAGCCCAGAGAGTAGCCCAAGGCCATGGCCTGCCGGACGACAAAAGCGCCCATCAGGGGTTCGCGGGATTGCAACCATTGGGCTGCTGCCCAGACCAAAAAGAGGGTCAGCGCCGCCAGGTAGAGGCTGTAAAACAGCTCCTGTTGCCGATCGGCCTGTATGGCCTCATCCAGGTCCAGCGCCTCGACGTGGATGACTCGGGTGCTGGTGGTGCTGAGCCGCAACCAGATATCGCGCGCCTGGTCCATCTGGGCAATGGGGAAACTGAAATTCAGTGAAGAAAACGCCCCCTTGTGATGTGGGTGACTATCGCCAAGCGCTGGTGCCAGCCCGGGCTGAGCGGCAGGGTCGTAGAGCTGGATATCGTCCAGATAACCGGGTCGAATGCGCAGTATGTATGGCCGTTTTTCAGTGCTTACGCCAGGTTCTATGCGCAGTCGCAGCCAGACGGCAGAGGCGCCATAGCCAAGACTCAGGACCCCGGTGTAGTTTTGCCAGGACGCGCTGCGAACCTGCTCCAGCGGCAGGGTGCCACTGGTGTCTTCGAAATATGCCCGTTCGCTGATGTGATCTGCCGCATGGCTGGTCAGTGTGCAAAGTGCCAGCAAGAGCAGCACGACAGCTCGCCAAGCCAGGCTCCATGAGCCTGAGCGTTCAAGAGGACTCACGACGAACGGGCCAGGTGTTGACTCATGGTGCACATCCTGGAACGCAGGTCTGGGTGCCCAGATCAGACTTCCAGGTTGTCAATCAGCCGGGTCTTGCCCAACTTGGCCGCACCAAGCACCACCAGGGGTTCGTCGCCGGTGGGGGCCTGCAGGTCGCTGCGGCGGCGTGCCACCAGATAGTCAGGCTGCCAGCCTCGCTGGCGCAGGGTTTCCATGCCCTGGTTTTCGATGGCGGCAATGTCGCGGCTACCGGCGCGCAATGTCAGCGCCATGGTCTGCAGGGCGCGCGACAGGTGCACGGCTTCCAGGCGCTCCTCGGCACTCAGATAGCCGTTACGCGAAGACAAAGCCAGGCCGTCATCGGCACGCAGGGTCGGACCACCCACCACATCGATGGGCAAGGCAAACTGCTGCACCATGCGCCGCACCACCATCAACTGCTGGTAGTCCTTTTGCCCAAATACGGCCGTGCGCCGGCCTTTGGCTTCCGAGAACACACAGGCAAACAGCTTCATCACCACCGTGCTCACGCCACCAAAGAAGCCGGGCCGGAAATAGCCTTCCAGAATGTCCGTCAACTCAGGCGGCGGCTGGATGCGAAAGCTCTGGGGCTCCGGGTACAACTCCTGCTCGCTGGGGGCAAACACCACATCACAACCGACCTCTTCTAGCTTGGCACAGTCGGCTTGCAGGGTGCGTGGGTAGGTGCCAAAGTCTTCGTGCGGCAAAAACTGCAGGCGGTTCACAAAAATGCTGGCTACTGTGACGTCGCCCAAGGGCTTGGCTTGCCGGACCAGGGCGATGTGACCCTCGTGCAAATTGCCCATGGTGGGCACGAAGGCGGGCGAATCGAAGGGGCGCAGGGCATCACGCAGGTCCGCCAGGGTGTGAACGAGCTTCATGGTTTACCAGGCGTGCAGGGTGTTGTCAGGAAAACTGCCGTCCTTTACGGCCGTGACATAGGCCGCCATGGCGTCGCGCACACTGTGACTGCCATCCATGAAGTTGCGTACAAATTTGGGGTTCTTGCCCAGGTTGACACCCAGCATATCGTGCATGACCAGTACCTGACCTGCGGTTCCGTTGCCGGCACCGATGCCGATGGTGTGGCAGGTTGGCAGTGCCTTGGTCAGCTCTGCGGACAGGGCCGCAGGCACCATCTCCAGCACCAGCATGGAGGCGCCGGCGTCTTGCAGCTGCAGCGCGTGCTGGCGCAGCTGCTGCGCTGAGGCATCGCCCCGACCCTGAACCCTGTAGCCGCCCAGGGCATGCACGGTTTGGGGGGTGAGGCCCAGGTGCGCACACACAGGGATGCCGCGCTCCACCAGAAAGTGCACCGTGTCAGCCGTCCAGCCACCGCCTTCGAGCTTGACCATGTGAGCCCCTGCGCCCATCAGTACCGAGGCGCTGCGCAAGGCCTGTTCTTTGGATTCCTGGTAGCTGCCAAACGGCAAATCGCCGATGACCCAGGCGGTGCCTTGCACCCGGCGCAGGCCACGCGTCACGCTTTCGGTGTGGTAGCGCATGGTCTCCAGTGTGACCCCTACGGTGCTGGACAAACCCTGGCAGACCATGCCTAGCGAGTCGCCGACCAGGATGCACTCGATGCCGGCGGCGTCTGCCACAGCGGCAAAGGTGGCGTCATAGGCCGTGAGCATGGTGATTTTTTCGCCACGCTCACGCAGTTCCTGCAGCCTGGGCAGGCTCACGGGTTTGCGTACGGGCAGGGGGGAGGAGGCGGGCAGCGTCCCGTAGGGCGTGCCGGAGGCCACTGGGGCGTGGGTGAGTTCGCTCATGGCGGGGAGTCTATTCGATCTCAGGAGGCGATTGGAGACGCTTTGAAGAGCCTGCGGCTAGTCACAAGAGCGTCAGTTTCCCGGCGTCAGGATGGTCGGCAAAGCCTGCTCTGCCAGCTCGGGGTAGTCGCGACTGAAGTGCAAGCCGCGGCTCTCGTGGCGGCTCTGGGCTGAGCGCACGATCATGTCGGCCACCTGCACTAGGTTGCGCAGCTCCAGCAGGTCTCGGGTAACGTGAAAGCGGGCGTAAAACTCGCGAATTTCGGACTGCAGCAAACTGACCCGGTGGGAGGCGCGCTCCAGCCGCTTGTTGGTGCGTACGATGCCCACGTAGTCCCACATGAAGCGGCGCAGTTCGTCCCAGTTGTGGGAGATCACCACGGTTTCATCGGGGTCGCGCACGCGGCTTTCGTCCCAGGCGGGCAGGGCGTGCGGCTGCTCGCGTGGCGTGGCGAGGATGTCCAACGCTGCAGATCGGGCAAACACCATGCATTCCACCAGCGAGTTGCTGGCCAGTCGATTGGCACCGTGCAAGCCGGTGTAGGCCGTCTCACCGACGGCGTACAAGCCGGCCATGTCGGTGCGGGCCGACAGATCGGTGTGGATGCCACCACAGGTGTAATGCGCTGCGGGCACGACCGGAATCGGCTCGCGTGTGATGTCGATGCCCAGCTCCAGGCAGCGCGCATGGATGTTGGGAAAGTGCGCCAGGATGAACTCGCGCGGCTGGTGCGAAATATCCAGTTGCACGCAGTCCACACCGTGCTTTTTCATCTCGAAGTCGATGGCGCGTGCCACGATGTCGCGCGGTGCCAGTTCGGCGCGCTCGTCGTGGTCGGGCATGAAGCGTCGGCCGCCAGCAGATGGCGGCAACAGCAGTCGCCCCCCTTCGCCCCGCACGGCCTCGGTGATCAGGAAGGACTTGGCGTGCGGGTGGTACAGGCAGGTGGGGTGGAACTGGATGAACTCCATGTTCGTCACCCGGCAACCTGCTCGCCAAGCCGCCGCGATGCCATCGCCGGTGGCGGTATCGGGGTTGGTGGTGTAGAGGTAGACCTTGCCAGCGCCCCCAGTGGCCAGCAGGGTGTGCGGCGCACTGAAGGTTTCGACCTCGTCTGTTTCCTCGTTCAGGGCATACAGGCCCAGGCAGCGCTTGGGGCCATCCAGACCTAGCTTCTGGCTGGTGATCAGGTCCACCAGCATGTGGTTTTCAAACAGGGTGATGTTGGGCGTGCCACGCACCTGGTTGACCAGTGTTTTTTGCACGGCTGCACCGGTGGCATCGGTCACGTGCACGATGCGTCGGGCACTGTGGCCGCCCTCGCGGGTGAGGTGCAGTTGGCCGTCTTCCTCGGAAAACGGCACGCCCATTTCCGTGAGCCAGGCAATGCTTTCGGGCGCGTGCTCCACCACAAAGCGCGTGGCCTCGGGGTCGGACAAACCAGCGCCAGCCACCAGGGTGTCATCCACATGCGCATCAAAGGTGTCGCCCTCAGCCAGCACGGCCGCAATGCCGCCCTGGGCCCAGGCACTGGAGCCGTCACTCAAGCCCCGTTTGGTCAGCACCGCCACGCGGTGGGTGGGTGCCAGGTGCAGGGCGGCCGACAAGCCGGCCAGGCCACTGCCCACGATCAGCACGTCAAAAGTAAGCTTGGAGTCGTTCACAGGAAAGGTCTGCGTGAGGGGTGAGGATCAGGCCGGGGTGTAGGCCAGCCTGACGTAAATGGGGGCGAAGGCCACGGCCTGGGTGATCTCGATCAGGGTTTCCTTGGCCAGCTCCAGCAGGGCAATGAACGTGACCACCAGCACGGGGGCGCCCTGTCGGGGGTCAAACAGACGCTCGAATTCGACGAATTTTTGTCCCTGCAGGTGGCGCAGCACGATGCTCATGTGCTCGCGCACCGAGAGCTCTTCGCGGGAGATCTTGTGGTGTTGCACCAGCCGCGCGCGCTTCAGGATGTCGCGCCAGGCTGTCTGCAGGTCGGCCAGTGCCACATCAGGAAAACGTGGCTGCAAGGATTGCTCGATGTAAACCTGCGCCTTGAGAAAATCCCTGCCGTAGTGCGGCAACTCATTCAGGCGAGCGGCGGCCAGCTTCATTTGTTCGTATTCCAGCAGCCGGCGCACCAGTTCGGCTCTTGGGTCTTCGGCTTCCTCGCCTTCAGCGGTTTTGCGCGGCGGCAGCAGCATGCGCGATTTGATCTCGATCAGCATGGCAGCCATCAGCAGATACTCGGCCGCCAGCTCCAGGTTCCGACCGCGAATTTCATCCACGTACATCAGGTACTGCCGGGTCACACCGGCCATGGGGATGTCGAGGATGTTGAAGTTCTGCTTGCGGATCAGGTACAGCAGCAAGTCCAGCGGCCCTTCAAAGGCCTCCAGAAACACCTCCAGCGCATCCGGCGGGATGTACAAGTCCTGCGGCATGGCGAACAGCGGCTCGCCATAAAGCCGTGCCAGTGCCACCTGGTCGATGACCTCGGGCAGGCCGGCGATGGAGGCTGCGGGTAACACGTCCGGCAGAACGACCTCAGTGGGATTCGCCATGCAAGACGCAGTCAGACGGGGCGGATGCGCCCGGCTTACTTGCCGCTGGTTTGGTAGACGTAGGGTTTTTGCGCCACACGGGCGGCACGGAAGCCGGCCCAGGCGCTGCGATCGATCTGCTTGTCCCACAACAGCTCGCGGCCCGCACGTTGCTGGGCTTCCAGCGCGGGCTTGGCCGCCTTGAGCTGGTCGATGAATTGGGTGGCGTCGGACTGGTAATCGGGGCGGCGGAAGATGGACATGTGCTTTAAACCTTTGCGCGAATTCTAGCGGGGGGCCTGCAAGGCGCTTTCCACAGCCTGCTGCAGGTCGGGCTGAAGGTCTTCTGCGTTGAGCATGGCCAGCAGACCGCTACGCCGGGCGATGTCCTGCGGTTGGTGCTCCAGGCTCGAGATAAGCAGCCGCACGCCACCCTTGCGGCTGGCGCGAAGCAGATCGGTCAGCGCATCGACACCGGAAGAGTCCATGTAAATCACGTTGGCGAAATCGAGCACCAGGGCTTGCTGCGGCAGTTGATCTTCAATCTCTTCGAGCAGCTTGACGGCACCAAAGAACAATGCCCCATGCAGCCGATAAGCCTGGACCGTACCTGACGCTGCTGCCAGGGCCGGCATTTCACTGGCGGTTACCGCCACGCTGCGTGACAGGCTGGAGATGCGATAGATGAAAGTGATGCAGGCTGCGATCAGGCCAACTTCTACGGCCACGGTCAGGTCAAACACCACCGTCAGGAAGAACACCGCCAGCAAGGTGATGCGATAGGGCATGCGGTACTGGCGCAGGTGGGCAAATTCGCGCCACTCACCCATGTTCCAGGCCACAAACATCAAGATCGCCGCCAGGGTGGCCAGTGGCACATGGGTGGCCAAAGGTGCTGCCACCAGCATGATCAGTAGCAGGGTGGCAGCGTGCACCATGCCCGCTATCGGGCTGGCGGCACCACTTTTGATGTTGGTCATGGTGCGAGCGATGGTGCCGGTGGCCGGCATGCCGCCAAAAAACGGGGTGACGAAGTTGGCCACACCTTGTGCCATCAGTTCCTGGTTGGGGTCGTGGCGGTCGCCGGTCAGCCCGTCCGCCACCCGGGCGCACAACAAGGATTCAATAGCGCCCAGCATGGCCAAGGTCGAGGCCGGCACCAGCATGAAGCGAGCCGATTCCCACGACAGCGCCGGCCAGGTGATGCCCGGCAGAGACGAGGGGATGCCACCAAAGCGGCTGCCGATGGTGTCTACCTGCAAGTCCAGCAGCCACACCGCCAGCGTCGTCACGATCAGGGCCACGATGGAGCCCGGCACGGCTGATAACTTGCTGGCGGACACCACTTTGGCGCTCATGCGCGGGCTCAACCATTGCCAGCCCACCACCAGTGTCAGCGCCGCAATGGCCAGGGCCAGGGACTGCGGGTTGAGGGTGTGCAGGTTGGCGTACAGCGCGGAGAGCATGCCAAAAAAATTCGCCGGCATGTTGCTAATGCTCAAGCCCAGGAAGTCTTTCACCTGCGACAGAGCAATCAGCACGGCAATGCCGTTGGTAAAGCCAATGACCACCGCCACCGGTATGAAACGAATCAGGGTGCCGAGTTTGAACAAGCCCATCAAAAACAGCATGACCCCCGACAAGGCCGTGGCGATGATGAGATTGGCCACGCCATAGCGCTCAACGATGCCGTAAACGATGACGATGAAAGCCCCCGCCGGGCCGCCAATTTGTACTCGGCTGCCCCCCAACGCAGAGATCAGAAAGCCTGCCAGCACGGCTGTGAAAATGCCGGCCTCGGGCTTGAGGCCACTGGCCATTGCAAACGCCATCGCCAGGGGCAGCGCGACCACGCCTACGGTGGCACCGGCAATGATGTCGCGCATCAGCCGCTCGGAGGTGTAGCCCTGCAGCGCGTCGATCAGGCTGGGCCTGAATCTCGCCGTGAGGCGTACGCTGGCCTGTTTTGGGGTGTCCATCAGGCCAAAGTCAGCGTGTTAGCCAGATCTCAATGGATCCGCATGCCAGGCAGGGCGCCTGCCACTGGGCTCAGTACGTAAATACCAGGATGGCTTTTTTCATCGGCGTGGCTGGCCGCCAGCACCATGCCCTCCGAGATGCCGAATTTCATCTTGCGCGGCGCCAGGTTGGCCACCATCACCGTGTGTTTGCCGATCAGATCGGCAGGCTGGTAGCTGCTGGCAATGCCGCTGAACACATTGCGCAACCTGGGCTGGCCGGCCTCATCGCGCTCACCCACATCCAGTGTCAGGCGCAGGAGTTTGGTTGAGCCCTCAACGGCTTCGCAATTCACGATGTGGGCGATACGCAAGTCCACCTTGGCAAAGTCCTCAATGCCGATGGTGGGCGCTATCGCTTCACCGCCGGGGGCATTGGGGTCCACGGCGGCCTCAGGCGCTGTTTTGGCTGCTTTTTTGGCGGGAACAGCCGCAACAGCCACCGGGGCGGCTTCGGGTACTTCAAACAGGGCATCGAGCTGTTCGGGGGCCACACGCTGCATCAGGTGCTGGTAGGGTGTAATGGCAGCAATGGGGCTGCCTGCGTCCCAGCGGTCCATGGAGGTGCCCACAAAACCTTGCACGGCCTGGGCCAGCGAGGGCAGGACGGGAGCCAGGTAGCGGGTCAGCAGGGCAAAGGCGTTGATCAGCACCGAGCACACTTCGTGCAGGGCCTGGTTGTTGGCCACGTCCTTGGCCAGATCCCAGGGCTTGTTCTGGTCCACATAAGCGTTGACCTTGTCGGCCAGCAGCATGATTTCACGGGTGGCTTTGCCAAATTCGCG
>JBJOJH010000111.1:0-8443 GCA_046046715.1 Pseudomonadota bacterium
CGCTGCGTATGCAGATGGCCTTGGTGGCGGTACTCCCCGTTTTTGCCTTGCTCACAGCGTCCCTGGTCCGGGTTCCTGAAAAGTCTGATCTTTCTGCATCGCACCGTCTGTCCAAATCCGTGCTGGTGGGTGCCTACAGCCTGATTCTTCTGGCTGTCCTGCTTGCGGCACTGCCTTCTTTAGGCTGGGCACCTGCCACAGAGTCCGCCCTCTTGACCACTCTGGTGTACGGCGTGCTGTCGGGTTTGGTCATGGTCGGGCTGCTGCAGCTACGTAGTCGCCGTTTGGCGCAAGGGCATGACCGCTTGCAAACCGAACTTACGCTGCTGGAGCGGCAAGCTCAGCAGGAGCGTGATTTCCGGCAGGATCAACAAAAAACGATGTCCATGCTGGGCCATGAGCTTAAGTCCCCACTGGCGGTGGTCAGTATGCTGGTGACCACACCCGAAGCTCTGACACCCCAGAAGACGGCTCTGATCAAGAGCTCGGTCGGGGACATGAACAACGTGATTGAGCGCACTCTGCTTTCAGGGGCACTGGAGGGCAAGCGCCTGTCAGTGCAACAAGCCTCGTGCGATGTGGCCGCCGAAATTCAGCGCCTGTGCAAACAAAGCCCCCAAGCCGCCCGGTTGCAATTACACCTCGATGTACAGGAGTCCGTGGAGTCTGATCCGCACATGTTGAGTCTGGTACTCAGCAACCTGATCGACAACGCCTGTCGTCACAGTGCGCCCGAGAGCATCGTGTCCATTTCCCTGAGCTCGCAGATGCGTGGCGATCTGCCGGGCCTGCAGGTCATGGTCAGTAATTTGCCTGGACGCAGCGCCTGGCCCGACCCCGATCGGATTTTTCAGAAGTTTTACCGTCACGAGCACGCCCGTCACCAGACCGGTGCTGGCCTGGGGCTGTATGTTTCCCGTGGCTTGGCCCACTTGCTCGACGGTCAGCTGGACTATCGCCCCAGCCCTAGCCACATTCGTTTTGCACTATGGTTACCTCTTTGAATATTTTGGTCGTCGAGGACCACGATGTGTTGCGTGATGCAACGGTCGATACCCTGCGTCAGCAAGGCCACCAGGTCACAGGGATTGACAGTGCTGAAGCACTGATTGGTGAACTGGCCGGCGTGCGGTTTGATGTATACGTCATCGATCTGCGGCTGCCGGGCGAGGATGGCATCAGCCTCACCCGCCGCCTGAGGCAGGATCAGCCCGATGCCGGCATCATTTTGGCAACAGCCCGCGTGCTGCCTCAGGACCGCGCGGCAGGCTTGGCCAGCGGTGCCGACATCTACCTGGCCAAACCTATGTTGCCCGACGATCTGCAGGCCGCTGTGGCTGAACTGAGTCGGCGCAAGGACCGGTAGCCAGACCCTCAGTCGGCTCGGGTCCGCTAGGGGTGGACTCTGCGCCACCCTGTCATTTCGCCATCCGGGCTTTTAGCGGCCCAATACCTTGAAGATGTCTTGCGCGGCTGCCACCGTGGCCGCAATATCGTCGTCAGAGTGTGCTGCGCTCACAAAGCCGGCTTCATAAAGGGCCGGAGCGATGTAGACGCCGCGGTCCAGCAAGCCATGAAACAGCTGGTTGAACCTGGCGCTGTCGGTGGTCATGACCTTGGCGTAGTTTTGTGGCAAGTCGTCGAACAAGAAGAAGCCGAACATGCCGCCTTCGCTGTCGGCACTGAAGGGCACGCCCTCATGGGCTGCTGCGGCTTTCAGACCCTGGGTCAGTGCCTGAGTTTTCGTGGCCAGCGACTCATAAAAGCCGGGCTTCTGAATTTCGCGCAGCGTGGCCAAGCCGCATGCCGTGGCAACAGGGTTGCCACTCAGGGTGCCTGCCTGGTAGACCGGGCCCATGGGCGCCATCAGCTCCATCACGGCGCGTTTGGCTCCAAAGGCCGCCAGCGGCATGCCGCCACCGATGACCTTGCCCATGACCGTCATGTCGGGTTCGAAGCCCGGAATTTCGCGGGCGTAGACGCTTTGCGCGCCCCCGAGGGCGACCCTGAAGCCCGTCATGACTTCATCGAACACCAGCAGTGCGCCGTATTGCGTGCACAGCTCGCGGGCCCGCTTGACGAAGGGCACCGAAGCCCGCACAAAATTCATGTTGCCTGCAATCGGCTCGATCATCAGGCACGCCAGGTCCGTGCCGTGCAGGGCAAAAGCCTCCTCCAGTTGCGCCAGGTTGTTGTACTCCAGCACCAGGGTGTGTTGCACCACCTCTGGGGGAACACCCGCGCTGGTGGCATTACCAAAAGTGGCCAGGCCAGAGCCGGCTTTGACGAGCAAGGCATCTGCGTGGCCGTGGTAGCAGCCCTCAAACTTGATCAGTTTGCTGCGGCCCGTGGCACCACGAGCCAGACGAATGGCGCTCATGGCCGCCTCGGTGCCCGAGCTGACCAGCCGCACCATTTCCATGCTTGGGACCAGGCGCAGTATTTCTTCGGCCAGTTCCACCTCGCGTTCGGTGGGTGCGCCAAAGGAGAAGCCGTCCAGGGCCGCTTTTTGAACTGCCTCCAGTACGGCGGGGTGGCCGTGGCCCAGAATCATGGGCCCCCAGGAGCCGATGTAGTCGATGTAGCGCTGATCGTTGGCGTCCCAGAAGTAGGCCCCCTGTGCACGTTTCACAAAACGCGGCGTGCCGCCGACGGCCTTGAACGCCCGCACGGGTGAGTTCACGCCACCAGGAATCACGCGCCGGGCGCGTTCGAACAGGGTCTCGTTTAGGTCAATGCTGGGTCTCATGAGGGGGCATTCCAAAATAATCGGGCGTCGAGGCGGGGGGCTCGGCACTCTCGTCTTCATCGTCATCGTCTTCCGGTTGGGCCCAGAATAAGCGATCGGGGATCACATGTCCCATGCCTGGCCTGAAACCGCCATCCAGACTGTGGTCCAGGTAGGTCAGGGCTTCTTTCACGGCGTCTGGCAGCTCGGTGCCACTGGCCAGCAGAGCAGCCAGTGCGGCAGACAGGGTGTCTCCCGCGCCGCTGAACACGGCCTCGAAGCGCTCAAAGCGTTCGCTGCACAACACGGTTTGGGGGGTCGCGAGCACGTTGTCGATGTGTTGCTCGGGCAGGGCCATGCCAGTGACCAGGGTGTAAGCCACGCCGTGCTCGCTGGCGGCTCGTGCAATGTCACGGGCACTGGGAGCCTTGTCGCCTGTCCAGTCAGGCAACAGCCAGCGCCACAAGGTGCCCTGGTTACCGATCAGCACAGAGGTTTGTGGCAGCAGCAATTCCTGAAAGGCATCCAGGTACATGTCGATCTGGCTCTCGTCCCACCAGGACAGGTCGGGCATGTAAGCCACCACCGGCACATCGGCATAGTCCGATGCCAACTCCGCAATCGTGCTGATGTTGTCTGGAGTGCCCACAAAGCCGACCTTGATGACTTGCACGGGCACGTCTTCCAGGATGGCGCGCGCCTGCTCACCCACCGCGTCTTCGTCAAAGGCAAAGTGGTCGAAGATCTCGCCGGTGTCTCGCGCGTAAGCGCCGGTGACTACGGGCAAGGCATGCGCACCTACAGATGCGATGGCACTTATGTCGGCTGCCAGGCCGCCGGCGCCGCTGGGGTCGCTGGCATTGAACACCAGCACGCAAGCCGGCTGAGCCTCATCTTGCCCATTTGGCAAGTTGTCTGTCTGGTCGGCGGTCATGGGCATGTGGGTGTGGATTGGGGGGCTGACGGCGGGCCGGACAAGGCGTTAAGGCGCTGCGGGCAAAATAGAGTCTGTTTATCGCGTTGCTGGACGGAGTGCCCGAAACGTGGTCGATACAATAAATTCATTCTATTCGAGGCCTTATAGCTGTGAGCGAAACAAAAACCTGGATGTGTCTGATCTGCGGCTGGATTTACGACGAAGAGGCCGGCGCGCCTGATCACGGCATTGCCCCCGGCACCCTGTGGGCCGACGTGCCCATGAACTGGACCTGCCCGGAGTGTGGCGCCCGTAAGGAAGACTTTGAAATGGTTCAGATCTGACGCTGAGCTGTTGAAGCTGGGCATGGTGTGTTGGATGGTCGGTCAGACCGATCTTCAGCGACACCCACCTGATCAAACTTGATGAATGTCAGGCAGAGCACCGCAACGGTGCCCTGCCTGAGAACTCAACCCTTTTTCTTCACCACGGCGTAGCGCGCCAGTGTTTGTTCGCGTGCGAGCGCATGGTCGACGATGGGTTCAGGGTAGTCGTGCCCCAAACGGACTCCGGCAGCTTGCAGCTCCATGGGCTTGGCCAACCAGGGTGCATGCACCGCGGCGGCGGGCAGCTTGGCCAGTTGCGGCAGGTAGCGGCGTATGAACTTGCCTTCCGGGTCAAACTTTTCGCTTTGGCTGACCGGGTTGAATATGCGAAAGTAGGGCTGGGCATCGCAGCCACTTGAGCTGACCCATTGCCAGCCGCCATTGTTGGCCGAGAGGTCGAAGTCGTTCAGGTGCTGGGCAAAGTAAGCCTCGCCCCAGCGCCAATCTATGCCCAGGTCCTTGACCAAGAAACTGCCAGCCACCATGCGCAGTCGGTTGTGCATATAGCCGGTCTGATTGATTTGCAGCATGGCGGCGTCGACCAGGGGGTAGCCGGTGCGGCCCTCGCACCAGGCCTTGAACAGCTTGTGCGCGTGCGGGCCGTGTTCCCAGTGGATGGCGTTGTACTCGGGCTTGTAGGCGCTGCTGGCGACATGTGGGAAATTGGCCAGAATCTGCGCGTAAAAATCGCGCCAGATGAGCTCGCTAAGCCAAACGGCTGCCCCCTTGCTGCCTTGTAGCTGGCGCTGCAAGGCGATGGCCGCCAGCCGCCGGATCGACACCGTGCCAAAGCGCAGATGCACGCCCAGGTAGCTGGGGCCTTTCACCGCCGGGAAGTCGCGTGCGGTGTCGTAATGATCCATGCGCTCAAAAAAAGCCTCGAATAGGGCCTGCCCCCCTCTGATGCCAGTCGGGATTTTCAGGGTCGACAGATTGGTGGACTCGAAGCCGATGTCTGCCAGCGTGGGTACGGGTTGTACCAGCCCGGCCGGGCGGGGCGCCAGCGCCGTTGCATGGGCGCGTATCTCACGGGGGTGCAGATGGCGTTCGTCGACCGCTGCCAACCAGGCGTTCTTGTAGGGTGTGAAGACGCCATAGGCGGTGCCGCCCTTGGTCAGCAGTTCCTGGCGCTCAAAGATGACGTGATCCTTGACCGTGTACAAGCCCACGCTGATGTTGGCCAGGCCTCCTCTGGTTTGGGCATCCCGAGCGATAGCCTCGGGCTCGAAGTCGTGGGCAGCAAACACGGCCTGCACCTTCAGGCGAGCGGCCAGATCCGGCACTTCGTGGCTGGCAATGCCGTGGCGCACGATCAAGCCCGCGTCCGGATGCGCGGCCAGTTCGCGCAGCGCCACGTCCAGCTCCACCAGGGATTCGCGGATGAATTCAACGCGCCGGTCGGCCCGCGGCAGGCTCTCCAGAATCGCGGTGTCGAACACAAACACGCAGTGCACCTGCCGGCAACTTTGCAGTGCGCGGCTGAGGGCGGTGTTGTCGTCCACGCGCAGATCGCGGCGAAACCACATGAGGCCTGTGTCAAATTGTTTGTCCATGTGCGCCAGTAAAATTGAAAGATGCCTGCTGATTCTGCCCCGTTCAATCTCACCAATCATTTTCTGATTGCCATGCCCGGGCTGACAGACGCCAACTTTGCCCGCAGTGTGGTTTATTTGTGCGAGCACAGCGAGCGCGGTGCCCTGGGCCTGGTCATCAACAAGCCCAGTGACATCGACCTCAAGGGCCTGTTTGACAAGGTGGACCTGCCCTTGCGTCGCGACGATCTGGTCGCCATGCCGGTCATGCAGGGTGGGCCGGTGCAGACAGAGCGGGGTTTCGTGGTGCACGAGCCCATTTTCGCCGACGGCGACAAACCCGAAGACTCGGTCTATGCCTCCACCATGATCATTCCTGGCGGGCTCGAAATGACCACTTCCAAAGATGTGCTCGAGGCTTTGTCTACGGGCGCCGGGCCACGCAAGGTACTGGTCTCACTGGGTTATTCAGCCTGGGGCGAGGGGCAGCTGGAGTCCGAGCTGGGTGAAAACGCCTGGCTCACGGTCGATGCCGACAAGGCCGTGATGTTTGATACCCCGGTCGCCGAGCGTTACGAGCGGGCCTTGGGTCTGTTGGGCTTGCAGCCCTGGATGCTGTCCAGTCAGGCTGGCCACGCATGAGCGCCGCTGCCCCCGCCAACCTGGCCCAGGCCCCCGAAGTTCCTTCCTCCTTGCAAACTTTTTTGGCGCTGGACTACGGGCTCAAACGCACGGGGGTGGCAGTGGGCAATCGCCTTCTGGGCACCGCCCAGCCCCAAGGCAGCATCCATGCCGAGGGTGATGCCCGTTTTGCCAAGATTGCCGAGCGCCTGCGCGAGTGGCAGCCAGATGCGCTGGTGATTGGTGTGCCCTTTCACCCCGATGGCGCCGCGCACGAGAACACGGCGCGGGCGCGCAAGTTTGGTCGACAGCTGGCAGGGCGCTTCAAGCTGCCAGTGTTCGAGGTAGATGAGCGTTACAGCACCACTGAAGCTCACGCACAGGGCGCGCGCGACGCAGACGCCGCCTCGGCCTGCATCATTCTGGAACAATTCTTGAGGAGCATTGCATGAGTATCCTGGCCCTCGATGCGGAGGCCCTGTATGGCGAGCTTCTGCGCGTCATCCGTGCCCAGTGGGTGGCTGGCACGCAGCTGGTCGGCGTCACCTCTGGCGGTGCCTGGCTGGCTGAGCGTCTGCAAAAGGACCTGGGTCTGACGGGTGTGCACGGCACCATTTCTTCCGCCATGCACCGCGACGACTTTGCCCGCCGCGGGCTGTCTAGCAGCGCGCACACCAAACTGCCTTTTGATGTGAACGGTGCCGAGGTGCTCTTGCTGGACGATGTGCTGTTCACCGGCCGCACCATCCGTGCCGTGCTCAATGAGCTGTTCGACTATGGCCGCCCCGCACGGGTGCGCCTGGCAGTGCTGGTGGATCGCAGCGGGCGCGAATTGCCCATACAGGCCGATGTCTGCGCTGCACGTGTCGCGCTTCCTGCGACCCAATCTTTGGCCTTGGCGCGTAACGAGCAGGGCCAATTCAGTTTTAACGTGGAGGCCCGCCGGGAAGCCTGATGCTCTACAAGCGTAACCCCCAACTCAACAAGAACGGTGAGCTGATACACCTGCTCTCCACCGAAGGCCTGCCCAAAAGCATCCTGACCCAGATTCTGGACACGGCAGCCAACTTTGTGTCTGTGAATGACCGTGAGGTCAAAAAGGTGCCGCTGCTGCGGGGCAAGAGCGTGTTCAACCTGTTTTTCGAAAACAGCACGCGCACCCGCACCACTTTTGAAATTGCCGCCACCCGCCTGAGCGCCGACGTCATCAACCTCGATATTGCACGGTCCAGTGCGTCCAAGGGCGAGTCGCTGCTCGACACCATTGCCAATCTGTCGGCCATGGCGGCAGATATTTTTGTGGTGCGCCACAGCGAATCGGGCGCGCCGTACCTGATTGCCCAACATGTCGCGCCGCATGTGCATGTCATCAATGCGGGCGACGGCCGGCATGCCCACCCCACCCAGGGTTTGCTGGACATGTACACCATCCGGCACTTCAAAAAAGATTTTTCCAACCTGACCGTGGCCATCGTGGGCGACGTGCTTCATTCGCGCGTGGCGCGTTCGGACATTCATGCACTCACCACCCTGGGCTGTGCCGAGGTGCGGGTGGTGGGGCCGCGCACGCTGGTGCCGTCCGACATGGCCAGCATGGGTGTGCGGGTGTGCCACACGCTGGAACAGGGCATACGCGGATGCGATGTCATCATCATGCTGCGCCTGCAAAACGAGCGTATGAGTGGCGCGCTGCTGCCCTCCAGCCAGGAGTTCTTCAAGAGCTTTGGCCTCACGCCTGAGAAGCTGCAACTGGCCAAACCCGACTGCATCGTGATGCACCCGGGGCCCATCAATCGGGGCGTGGAAATCGACTCCGCCGTGGTCGATGGCAAACAAAGCGTGATCTTGCCGCAGGTAACGTTTGGCATTGCCGTGCGTATGGCGGTGATGAGCATCGTGGCCGGTAACGAAGCCTGAGAGGACGAGCGCAATGAACATTTTGATTAAGGGAGGCCGCGTCATCGACCCAGCCTCCGGGTTGGACCAGCAGGCCGACGTGGCCATAGAGAATGGGCGTGTGGTCGCTATGGGCACACCTCCCGCCGGCTTTGTCGCCCAAACAGAGGTGGATGCGACAGGCTGCATCGTCATGCCGGGCCTGGTGGATTTGGCTGTGCGCTTGCGAGAGCCCGGGCACGAACACGAGGGCATGCTGGCTTCCGAGCTGGCGGCTGCGGTGGCTGGCGGCGCCACCAGCGTGGTCTGCCCGCCCGATACCGATCCGGTGCTCGATGAGCCTGGCTTGGTAGAGATGCTGCGT
>JBJOJH010000112.1:0-2847 GCA_046046715.1 Pseudomonadota bacterium
GGGCCGCAGCTTGGCGGCATTGGTGGACTGGTTCACCTTGCTGTTCTTTTCAGGCTCCGCTCTGATCATCTGGGTGGTCTGGATTGCCATGCAGACCGGTGTGCCACGTCAACCTGCCGCCAACGTCGCCCGCCTGGCACCAGGATTCGAACCCAGCTTTTCGGCAACGACCTTCATCGTGGCGCTGATAGCCACAGTGGCCTGGGCTTGGCTCGTGGCCTGGCGAGTGGGTCGCCATCGTTCGGCCATCTGGAAAAGCCTGGTGCTGCCTGCAGGTGGAGCGGCCTTGTGCTGGCTATTGCTCATGACACTGTGGTTGCCCCTGCTGGACTACGCCCGCAGCAATCGCACCCTGGTCTCACAAGTGTCAGAACGCATCCATAACCGGGAATGCGTGGAGTTCGGGAGCATACGAGCCGAGCAATTGTCAGCATTGCAACTGCACAGCAAGATACCACTGAGGCCAGCCCAGGGCCAGCAAGTATGCCCATGGTTGATGATCAGCGCGGTGCCGCGGCAGGCCGCAGCCCCGGATGTATCCGAGGCCTGGACGCTTGCAGCCCGCATCAGCCACCCCATGGACAGGGAAAACGCCTTGTGGCTGTTTACCCGTAAGCCGCCAGGTTCGCAATAAGCCAACTCAGTCGGCGACCATGATGCAAAGCATCAGGCGTTCAGCTGCTGCTCCAATTGATGCAGAACCTGATAGCAGGCAAAGACCTTGCCCACGCTGGAGTTGGGCTCGCGGCCTTCCCGGATGGCAGAGAAGAACTCACGGTCTTGGAGCTCGATGCCGTTCATGTTGACCGCCACCTGGCTCACGTCGATCTTCTCTTCCTTACCCGTGTACAGATCGTCGTAACGTGCAATGTAGGTGGCGCTGTCGCCGATGTAACGGAAGAAAGTTCCCAAGGGGCCGTCGTTGTTGAAGCTCAAGGACAGCGTGCAAATCGCTCCGTTGGCAGCTTTCAGCTGAATGCTCATGTCCATGGCAATGCCCAGCACAGGGTGGATGGGTCCTTGAATGGCATTGGCCTGCACGATGGGGCTGTTGCACTGGTAGGCAAACAGGTCCACGGTGTGCGCAGCGTGGTGCCACAGCAAGTGGTCGGTCCAACTGCGGGCTTGGCCCAGGGCATTGGTGTTGGTGCGACGGAAAAAGTAGGTCTGCACATCCATCTGCTGGATGTTGAACTTCCCTGCCGTGATCTGCTGGTTGACGTACTGGTGGCTGGGGTTGAAACGGCGGGTGTGGCCACACATGGCGACCAGGCCGGTTTGCTTTTGCAACGCCACCACCTCTTCGGCCCCTTTGAGGCTGTCAGCCAAGGGAATTTCAACCTGCACATGCTTGCCCGCTTTGAGGCAGGCCATGGTTTGTTCGGCGTGCATCTGTGTGGGTGTGCACAGAATCACCGCGTCCACTTCAGGCAGGGCCAGGCTGTCGGCCAGCTCTGTGGTGACGTGCTGGATACCGTATTTGTCAGCGACTTCCTTGGTTTTTTCCAGATCTCGACTGATCAAGGAGACGACTTCCACGCCCTCGATATTCTTGATGCCGTCCAGGTGTTTGATCCCGAAGGCACCTGCGCCTGCCAGAGCCACACGAATTTTTTCTGCTTTGATGGTTTTAGACATATTCACTTGTTCTCCATGATGAGGTGGCCCACGGCCGTGTTGGAGGCCGGCACGTGGAAAAAACGATGTTTGAGGTTCACGCCATCGGCGCGGCCGGCCACGTCGCTCATGGCGCCGCGGGCAATCAGCCACATCACCAGCTCGATGCCCTCGCTACCGGCCTCACGCACATAGTCGATGTGCGGAATGGCGGCCGCGGCGGCCGGGTCGGCAATCAGCTTATCGAGAAAGGCGTTGTCCCACTCGGCGTTGATCAGGCCGGCGCGCGGGCCCTGCAACTGGTGGCTCATGCCGCCGGTGCCCCAGATGTGGATGTTGAGGTCTTCATCAAAACTCTCCACCGCCTTGCGTATGGCCTGCCCCAGGTTGAAGCAGCGCTGGCCGCTGGGCACGGGGTACTGCACCACGTTCACGGCAAACGGGATCACCGGGCAAGGCCATTCAAATTTGTCAGCCGGTGGCTGGCCGCACATCAAGGACAAGGGCACGGTCAGTCCATGGTCCACGTCCATCTTGTTCACGATGGTCAGGTCAAAGTCCTGCTGGATGACGCTTTGGGCAATGTGTGAAGCCATCGCCGGGTGGCCCACCACCTTCGGCACGGGGCGCGCGCCATAGCCCTCGTCGGCGGGTTGGTACTCGGCCGCAGTGCCGATGGCAAAAGTGGGAATCATGTCCAGGCTGAAAGCCGTGGCATGGTCGTTGTAGACCAAGAAGATGACGTCGGGCTTGTTGTCCTTCATCCACTGCTTGGAATAGTCGTAGCCCTTGAAGAGAGGTACCCAATACGGCTCCTTGTCTTTGCCCAGGTCGAGTGCCGCACCTATGGCGGGTACGTGGGAGGTGTAAACGGATGCGGTGATGCGTGCCATGTTCAGACAACCTTATTTTTGTTAGCCGAGCCTTGCGGCTGGTTCTTGGCCTGAGCATCGCCGTCTTCACCGATATAGCGATTGCCCTCCACGCTGCGACCGCCGTTGATCATCATGTTGCGGTATTCCTCTTCGGTCATGCCGGTCATGCTGCCCGCCATTTGCTGGAACGAAAGGCCGTCTGTCGCGCCAATCTTGGCCAGAAAATAAATGTTACCGCCAGCCGCCATGCAGCGATTCAGATCTCGGGTGAGCACCCCCTGCTTCTGCTCTTCGGTCATGGGCCACTCGTCCAGGTAGGCACGCTCGTTGGCCTTGAAGCGGACGCGGTTTTCGG
>JBJOJH010000113.1:0-4057 GCA_046046715.1 Pseudomonadota bacterium
AACCACCGCCGAGCTGGCCCAGCTCGTGGCTGACACGGTCAAAACCCGCGAGCCGGGCCAGAACCCTGCAACGCGCACATTTCAGGCTTTTCGGATTTTCATCAACGCTGAGCTTGAGGAGTTGCAACAAGCCCTAGAAGCCAGTCTGGATGTGTTGCAGCAGGGCGGGCGTCTGGTGGTGATCAGCTTTCATTCGCTCGAAGACCGGATCGTCAAGCAGTTCATTGCCACCCATTCGCGTGAGGTATACGACCGCCGCGTGCCCTTTGCGCAGCCCAAGGTCATGAAACTGAAGGCGCTGGATCGGATCAAGCCTGGCGCGGCTGAAGTGGCGGCCAACCCGCGATCGCGTAGCGCCATCATGCGCGTGGCGCAAAGGACGGCGGCGTGACTCGGCTGAATCTGGTGCTGTTGCTGGCGGTCTTGGGGACGGCGTTGTACTTGGTGGGGGTGCAGTACGACTCGCGCCGGCTGGTGTTTGAGGTGGATCGTGCCAGGTCCAAGGCCTATCACCTGGCCCAGGAAAAAGAGCGGCTGGAAGTTGAAAAACGTGCGCAGGCCACACCCTTGCGGGTCGAGAAGCTGGCCAAAGAGCAGCTTCAGATGCGCACCACCACGCCAGCCATCACCCATTACGTGAGTTATGCCGGGGCGGCTCCGACTCCGGCCTCGACCGGGGCTGCTAATGGGGCCTCGGCTCCCTTGGCTGCGCCAGCCGATACCAAGAAGGTGGCGCCATGAGTCGCAGCGTGCGCTATACCTCCAGCCCCTTGCTGGCCAGCCGCACGCCAGTCTGGCGCAGCAAGTTTGTGGTCGCGGCCATAGCCTTGGCCTTTGTCGGACTGGCGGCGCGGGCCGCTTACATCCAGGTTGTGGCCAATGACTTTTTCCAGCGGCAGGGCGAGGTGCGTTTTGTTCGGACGCTCGAGTTGCCAGCCAACCGCGGCCGCATCCTGGACCGCAATGGCCTGATTTTGGCGTCCAGCGTGCCTGCGTTCGAGGTCTGGGCCGATCCCGAGGCCCTGGATCGTGACGAGGCTCAGCTGAAAAAGCTCGCGACCCTGCTCGAAATGCCGCTGGCTGAAGTGATGAAACGCCTGGAGTCTGGCAGCAAGAACTTCACCTCGCTCAAGCGCAAGGTCGATGCCGATGTCTGGCAGCGTATCGTCGAACTCAATATCAAAGGTGTCTATCAGAACCGCGATTACAAGCGTCAGTACCCCGAAGGCGAAGCTGTAGCGCACGTCGTAGGGTTCAACAACAACGAGGACGTGGGTCAGGAGGGCGTAGAGCTGTTTTTCAACGATGCGCTCAAGGGGCAGCCTGGCTCCCGTCGCGTCATCAAGGACGGCAAACATCGCATCGCCGAGGATCTGGGCGAAACCATCGAGTCGGTGGATGGCCAGGACCTGCAGCTCAGCATCGACAGCAAAGTACAGTTCTTTGCCTACCAAAAATTGCGTGATGCCGTCCAGGTCAACAAGGCCAAAGCGGGCAGTGTGGTGGTGCTCGATGCCGTCACCGGCGAAGTACTGGCCCTGGCCAATTACCCCAGCTATGTGCCCGACAAGCGCCGCAACCTCAGTGGCGAGCAACTGCGCAACCGGGCCTTGACCGACACCTTCGAGCCCGGCTCGGTCATGAAGCCTTTCACCGTGGGCCTGGGCCTGGAAACAGGTCGGGTCACTCCGCAAACCATGATCGACACCGCGCCGGGGCGTATGCCTTTTCATGGCAGCGTGATCACCGACTCGCACCCCAACGGTTTGCTCACCGTGGAGGGCGTCATTCAAAAGTCCAGCAATATCGGCACCACCAAAATCGCGATGCAGATGCAGCCGCGCGAGATGTGGGAAGTGTTTTCGCAGGCGGGTTTCGGGCAAAAGCCGCAAATCAGTTTTCCCGGCGCGGTGTCGGGCCGTTTGCGCCCCTATAAAACCTGGCGCCCGATCGAGCAGGCCACCATGTCTTATGGCTACGGTTTGTCGGCCTCGCTGTTTCAAATTGCCCGCTCTTACACCGTGTTTGCCCACGGCGGGGAAATCATTCCAGCCACCATGCTCAAGACCAGCGAGCCGGCGGTGGGGGTGAAAGTGTTTTCTGCACGTACCGCTGAGCAAGTGCGCAAGATGTTGCAAATGGCTGCAGGTCCCGGCGGAACAGGTCAAAAAGCCCAGACCATAGGCTACTCGGTGGGCGGCAAGTCGGGCACTGCTTACAAGCAGATCGGCAAGGGCTACGGCTCTGCGGGTAACCGTAAGTACCGGGGCTGGTTTGTGGGCATGGCGCCGATCGACAAACCGCGACTCATCGTGGCCGTGATGATCGACGAGCCTAGTGCCGGCCAGTACTACGGTGGCGCAGTGGCAGCGCCCGTGTTCAGCGAGGTCGTGCAGCAAAGCTTGCGCATGATGGGGGCCGCCCCAGACCTGTCGGTCAAGCCGCAAATCGTGGCCGAGACAGTGGAGGAAAGCTTCTGATGCGCCGCCTCACGACGCTGGATCAGGCCGTACAGTGGTTGCAGCTGCATGTGCGCGGCCACCTGCGCATCGATAGCCGTCGGGTTCAGCCCGGGGATGGCTTCATCGCCTGGCCCGGTGCGGCTACCGATGGCCGTCGCCATGTGGCGGATGCCCTGGCGCGCGGCGCGGTGGCTTGCCTGGTCGAACAAGACGGTGTAGAAGCCTTTGGCTTGGGCGGTGAGCAGGTGGCCAGCTACCCACAGCTCAAGGCCGCCACCGGGCCCCTGGCCGCTGCGTTTTACGGTGATGCCTCCCGCCAACTGGCTGTGCTGGCGGTGACGGGCACCAATGGCAAGACCTCGACAGCCTGGTGGCTGGCCCAAGCGCTGAGCCATCTGCACCAGGTAGCGCCAATGCCCTGCGCCATGGTGGGTACCCTGGGCATCGGCCAGCCTCCCGCACCAGGTGGATCCGGCCAGCAGGCCGTGGTGCCCACCGGACTGACCACACCCGACCCGGTGCAGTTGCAGCAAGCCCTTCGGCACTTTGTCAATGGGGGCGTCAAGGCCTGCGCCATCGAGGCCTCGTCCATCGGTCTGCAGGAACACCGCCTGGCCGGCACGCACATCCGCACCGCGATCTTCACCAACTTCACGCAAGACCATCTCGATTACCACGGCAGCATGGCCAACTACTGGCTGGCCAAGCGCGCGCTGTTTGCCTGGCCCGGTCTGCGCAGCGCCGTCATCAATATCGACGATGCCCAGGGCGCTGCCTTGGCCAAAGAATTGCAGGGCAATGTCAACGATCTGTGGACGGTGTCCTGCCGCCACGCTGCACGCCTGCAGGCCACGGGCCTGAGCTACACCGTGCAAGGTATGCAGTTCACTGTGGTGGAAGGGGCAGAAGCCCACCTGCTGCAAACCACCCTGATCGGTGAATACAACGTATCTAACCTGCTCGGCGTGATCGCCGCCATGCGCACCCTGGGTGTGTCGCTGGCCGCTGCGGTGGAGGTCTGTGGGCGTCTGTCGCCCGTGCCCGGCCGCATGGAATGTGTGACGGAGGTCGGAGCCCCGCTGGTGGCCGTGGACTATGCCCACACCCCGGATGCGCTCGACCAGGCTCTACAAGCACTGCGGCCCCTGGCCCGCCAGCGGGGTGGCCAGCTGTGGTGCGTGTTTGGCTGCGGTGGCGACCGCGATGCCGGCAAGCGTCCGCTGATGGGTGCATTGGCTGGGCAGCGTGCCGACCGCGTGTGGGTGACCAGCGACAACCCCCGTAGCGAAGACGCGCAGTCCATCATCGACCAGGTGCTGACTGGTGTGGGCGACTTGGGCAGCGTTCAGGCGCAGTCGCAGATCGATCGCGCGCTGGCGATTGCCCAGGCGGTTCAGGCGGCCGCGCCAGCCGATGTGCTGCTGGTGGCTGGCAAGGGGCATGAGGACTATCAGGAGATCGCTGGCGTGAAGTGCCCGTTCTCCGATCTGGTGGAAGTGCGCCAGGCCTTGGCGGCGCGTGCAGCGTCAGCCCATATGTTCACACTCGAGCAAGCGCAGGCCTGGCTGCCGGGCGCCCGTTTGGTGGGCTCTCCC
>JBJOJH010000114.1:0-8477 GCA_046046715.1 Pseudomonadota bacterium
CCGGGTGCGGTGACTGTGATCGACCGGGAGATGATACGACTCAGTGGTGCCCGCGACGTCGTCGAGCTGTTGCGCTGGGTGCCAGGTTTCCAGGTGAGTAGCACCTTTGAGACGGATGCGCCTACGGCCTACTACCACGGGGCCTTCAACGAGTTCACCAGCCGCATGCAATTGCTGATCGATGGTCGCACCGCTTATTCCACCTATCTGTCCGGCAGCATCGGTATCGGCTTACTTTCGGTGGCTTTGGAGGACATCGAACGCATCGAAGTCCTGCGCGGCTCCAACTCGGCCGCTTACGGCGCCCGGGCCTTTTTAGGCGTAATCAACATCATCACCCGGTCACCCGTTGATGCCTATGGCTGGGCAGTGTCGGCCAAAGCCGGTCAAAACGGCGTGAATGACCGCCTGGCGCGCTTTGGATGGGGAAGCGAGGCAGCCAATTTCCGTTTGACGCTGGATGAACGTGGTGATGATGGTCTGGTGGGCTCCAATGGTCATAGCCGGGTGCGCCGTGCCAATTTGCGTAGCGATCTTCGCCTGTCGGAGCAGGATGACTTGCAGCTACGGGCTGGCCAGGTGGAGGTTTTAGCTGGACTGGGGCAGATTGATAAGCCCGGTGAGCTCTTGCGGGATCACACATTTACGACCGGATTTGTCCAAATCGATTGGCGACGCAATTGGGGTGCCGATGAAGATGTGCTGTTCACCTGGTCGCATACCCGGGAGTCCATTGATGACCTTTATTACTATCCATTGCAGGCAACCTTTCCGGCCCAATACGCGGTCCTGAAACAGTTTCTATATCCCCAGTTGAAGCCGCTATTTCCTTTGAGTTACAGCGGTACGGCATCTGACAACAACCTGTCGGTTCAGTACACCCGGCGCTACAACGACCAGGTTCGCACCGTGCTCGGGGCCGAACTCAGGCACGAGGAGATCACGTCGTTGCCTCTGTTCAACACGGGCGCAACTCAAACGACGGACTTCAAACGCATCTTTGCCAACTTGGAATGGCGCGTTTGGCCAGATACGGTTGTGAATGTCGGTGGGATGGGGGAAAACAGCACCTTGACAGGGACCAGCTTCTCGCCCAGAGCGATGGTGAATTGGCATTTGGTACCAGGGCACACAATTCGTCTGGGTGCCACCCGTGCATTACGTCCTGCCAGCATGTTTGAAAAAAACGGCAATCTGGTGTTCCAGTCCGATGGGGCTGTACTGCAACTGAGCACGATACCAGCGTCCATGCTGGCTCCCGAGCGTATTCTTTCTCGGGAACTGGGCTATTTGGCGGTCTTGCCAGCGATCAACGTCGAGGCAGATGTGCGGCTTTTCCGTGAGGACGTATCAGGCTTCTTGACCCGGATCAGTGACCGTACATATCCCATTCCTTCTACGGTCATGTTGAGAACCCCTCCCAAGAGGTCAATCAACGGCAACAACGTGGATATCCACGGTGCCGAATACCAGCTCAAGTGGCGTCCCTTTGAAGACACGCAACTGGTGCTGAACCAGGCCTACATCGATATTGACTCGCTAAAGGCGGAGTATGAAAAGGCAGCACCCCAAGTCACCACGTCTCTGATGTGGTTTCAACGTCTGCCCGCCAATCTCACAATGTCCCTGATGCATCAGGACGCCACGGCGATGTCGCATCCCAAAATGACCGGCTACCCGACTGCCATGACCCGCACAGACTTCCGCTTGGCCAAAGATCTGCGCATCGGCAAGAGCCGGGCTGAACTTGCCTTGGTGCTGCAGAACCTGGGTAAGCCGTATGTCGATTACCAGGAAAGTTTCAAATTCGAACGACGCGCTTTTGTCACCTTCCGGCTAGAGAACTGACCCACCGCTCCATCACCCAGAGGACACTCTTTGTTTCGCCTGATCGCACTTGCCGTGTGCTTGGCCCTGGCCGCGGGCCAGGGCTTGGCGGCGAGCATCGTTGTGGTGAGCTCCGATGGCACTGCCAACTATGCCGAAGTTGCCAAGGTCATGGATGCCGAGTGGGAGCGATCGGGATTGCCGGAGAAGGAAGTCCAACACTACACCCTTGGTGATTTGCCAGCTGAGGGTGCCATATCTCCTCGACTGTTTGTCGCTCTGGGTAGCCGTGCCTGCCTGACCCTGGCAACTCGGGATAGCCGAATTCCTTTGCTGTGTGCCGTGGTTCCCAGGAGCGTGCTGGAACGATTGGTGTCATCCAACACCAGCAAGAGTGCGGGACTTTATGGCTTGACTCTGGATCAGCCTGTGTCACGTCAGCTGGACCTGATCCGGTTTGCTTTTCCGAAGGTTCGTCGTCTGGGCTTGATGTGGAGCGCCGACTCGAAGTCTGCGGTCAGTGAGCTGGTGAGTGCACTGTCAGCTCGTGAGTTAGGGGCCGTTAGCCCCTACGTTGAACCCGGTGAGCTGATTTTTTCTGCCCTCAAAAAAATACTCGCAGAGGCGGATGTGCTGTTGGCCTTGCCGGACCCTTACATCTACAACAGCAGCAGTGTGCAGAACATCCTGCTGAGCACCTTCAGGGCGAACCTTCCCGTTGTCGGTTTTTCCCCGGCCTATGTGCGCGCAGGTGTGGTGCTGGGTCTGTATGCCACACAGGAGCAGACGGGCCGCCAGGCGGCAGCCCTGGCCCGGTCCTTGTTGGCGGGCCGTTTGCCTATTACGCCCGTACAGGCACCCAAGGAATTTGTGGTGGATGTGAATGAACAGGTCGCGCGATCGCTGGGCCTGAACCTGAACGCCGCAGAGCTGACGCAGACTTTGCTGCGCTGGGAGAGACGCCTTGAAAAGTAACGATATCCGGTTTCGCATTTTGGTGGCGGCGCTGTTGCCACTGACGCTGATGGCCATTGTTCTGTCCGTGCTTTTTGTCGTGACGCGCCTGGCCGATTTGCAGCAAGCGCACGTACAGCAAGCCAGGTCGCTGGCCAGACAGGCAGCATCTGCCAGCGAGTACGGACTTTTTTCAGGAAATGCCGAGAGCTTGAATAACGTACTTGCCGGGGTGCTGCGTGAGCCGGGTGTGCTGGCTGTGGCAGTGGTAGACGCCGGCGGAAGATTCGTCGGCAGTTTCGGTCAGCTCCCTGGTGAACTGTCTGCTGTCCGGGATCAGGAGACTTTGCTCACGACAGAGGATGGCATCAGCGACATCCTGACCCAGCCCATCATGCCGGCAACGCTGGTGCTCAATGAAGAGTTTGAGCTCGGCATGGAGCGGGTGAAACCCCAGCAGCTTGGGCAAGTGATTCTGGTGGTGTCGCGCACCGAAGCGCAGCGTCGAAGCAGGGAAGTGGTTCTTGTAGGCATTTTTACGACCTTGCTGGCGCTGGTTCTGGGCGGCTTTTTGTCACTTAGGTTGAGCCGTGCCGTGACACGCCCGGTATTGCAGGTCTCCAGGATGGTGGAGCGTTTGGGGCAGGGAGATTTACAGGTGCGACTCGACATAGTCGCGGGAGAAACCTTGCAGCAGCTCAAATCTGGACTGAACACCATGGCCGAGCGCCTGGCTACCGTGCGTGCGGAGCTGGAACGTCAGGTCGCCGCGGCGACGGCTGAGCTGAGTGCCAGAGTGCAGGACGCCGAAATTGCTGCTCAGGATAAGTCACGTTTTCTGGCCGCCGCCAGTCATGATTTGCGTCAACCCACACATGCACTGGGCTTGTTTGTGGCTCGCCTGGCCCAGTTGCCCTTGAGCGCTGAAGCGCAAAGTCTGGTGAATTATCTGGACGCTTCGGTGCTGGCCATGCAAAACCTGCTGGACAGCCTGATGGATGTCTCACGGCTGGAATCTGGCACTGTCACACTCAATGAACATGCCTTTGCCCTGGAGTCGGTTTTTCAGCCGATCCGGGACGCCTGGACGTCGGAAGCGGATGAGCGAGGTCTGCGCTTGCGGGTCAGGCACAGCCCGCTGTGGGTGCGCAGTGATGATGTGCTGCTCAAGCGGATTCTCTTCAACCTGGTGGGCAATGCACTGCGTTACACCCGGCAAGGTTCGGTCCTGGTCGCGGCACGTTTGTGCGACCAGGGCAGGTATGTAAGGCTGGAAGTTCGCGACAGTGGGGTGGGTATTGCTGCCGAACATCACGAGATGATTTTTCGCGAGTTCTATCAGGTCGGTAACACGGAGCGCGATCGCGCCAAAGGATTGGGCTTGGGCCTCAATATCGTTGATAGAACTGCCCAATTGCTGGGTCACCGCCTTAGCTTCAGGTCCAGTCCAGGTCTGGGAAGCTGCTTCATGCTCGAACTTCCTCTGGCGCAAGCACCCGTGATGGTCGATTCTGCGGAGTCCGCCCTGGGCGTGGACCCGGTTCAGGCTGGGTCACAGGTGCCGGGAACCCTGGAGGGCTTGACTGTTCTGGTGGTGGAGGACGACGATCTTTCGCGCAACGGCCTGCTGGGCCTGCTGGGTTCCTGGGGGTGCAAGGTGCTGGAGGCCCGTACACATGCGCAGGCAGTGGCGCAGTTTGAGCGGTATGGACAGGATGTCGACGTGGTCTTGAGTGACTTCCGCCTACCTGAGGGTGGTGATGGTCTGGCATTGCTCGGGCATTTGCGCGGCTTGGCTCGGGCTGCCTTGCCGGTGGCCCTGATGAGTGGCGACACGGCCCCAGACCTGATGCAACACGCCCGTCTGGCGGGGGTGCCCTTGTTGCACAAGCCCGTGCGGCCCGCAAAGTTGCGTAGCTTGTTGCGGCACCTAAGCTCTGCAGACTGGGATGCCTCGGTTCCGGCCCGGCAGGATCAGCCCACAACGCCTGTGTGATAGCCCAACCGGGTGGCGACGGCGACGACCTGCGTTCGGTTTTGCGCCTCGAAAGCACGCAGCACGTTGCTGACGTGGTTTTTGACAGTTTCCTCGGACATCGCCAGTTCACGGCTGATGTCCTTGTTGGAGCGGCCTTGCATGAGCTGCAAGAGGACTTCCGCCTGCCGCGGTGTCAGGCTCGGGCCGTCCAGTGGCTTGAGCGAGCGGGCAGGGCCTGGCTCGGCAGCGTGGGTGAGTTCCGGCGGGGTGTAAACGTCGCCGTCCAGCACCTGGCGAATTGCAGTCAGCAATTCATCGCTCAGTCCTGATTTGGTGATGAATCCGGCAGCGCCCTTGTTCAGTACCTCGCGCATGAGTTGCAGGTCGGCCGAACCCGAGAGCATCAGGACCGGGAGTGCAGGGTGCCGTTTTCCCAGATGATCCAGAACCATGAGTCCATTCATGTCGGGGAGGTGAAAGTCCAGCAACACCAGATCAATGTCCGGGTGTTCATCAGCGAGCGCCAATGCAGCTGCCCCGTTGCCAGCACCCAGCATCTGAACATCGTCGTCCAGGCTCTTGATCACTTGGCGCAAGCCCTCCCGAACCAGGGCGTGGTCATCAACAGTCAGTATCTTCATGGGGAATAAAAAAGGCCATCACAGCGCATTTTGCGTCCGTGACGGCCTTAATCGGCAAAGGGGCCTGGTTTTTTTACTGGCCTTCAGCCGCCGTGGAGTTTCATCATCAGCGGCACGATCAACAGCGCCACGATGTTGATGATCTTGATGAGGGGGTTGACTGCCGGGCCGGCTGTGTCTTTGTAAGGGTCGCCAACCGTATCGCCGGTGACCGCGGCTTTGTGAGTCTCACTGCCCTTGCCACCGTGATGGCCGTCTTCGATGTACTTTTTGGCGTTGTCCCAAGCGCCGCCGCCGGTACACATGGAAATGGCTACAAACAAGCCTGTCACGATGGTTCCCATCAACAGGCCACCCAAAGCGGCTGGACCCAGGAGCAGGCCGACCAGTATGGGTGCCGCCACGGGCAACAGGCTGGGAATCATCATTTCCTTGATGGCGGCGGAGGTGAGCATGTCGACCGCCGTGTCGTACTCGGGCTTGCCGGTGCCTTCCATGATGCCCTTGATGTCGCGGAACTGACGGCGTACTTCCACCACCACGCTGCCGGCAGCGCGGCCCACGGCCTCCATGGCCATCGCACCAAACAGGTAGGGAATCAAACCGCCGATGAACAGCCCGATGATGACCATGGGGTCGCTCAGGTCAAACTTGATGGCGCTGCCGTAGGCCTCGAGCTTGTGGGTGTAGTCTGCAAACAGCACCAGCGCGGCCAGACCCGCAGATCCAATCGCATAGCCTTTGGTGACCGCTTTGGTGGTGTTGCCCACCGCATCCAGGGGGTCGGTGACATCGCGTACGCTGGCTGGCATTTCAGACATTTCGGCAATGCCACCGGCGTTGTCGGTGATGGGGCCATAGGCGTCAAGTGCAACCACGATGCCAGCCATACTGAGCATGGAGGTGGCCGCTATCGCAATACCGTAGAGACCACCCAGGGAGAACGATGTCCAAATAGCCAGGCACACAAAAATCACGGGCCAGGCGGTGGAGCGCATGGAGATGCCCAGGCCTGCGATGATGTTGGTGCCGTGACCGGTGGTGGAGGCTTGGGCAATGTGCTGCACGGGGGCGTATTGGGTACCGGTGTAATACTCTGTGATCCAGACCAGCGCCGCAGTCAGGATCAGGCCGATGGCGCACGCACCAAACAGGCTCATGGCACTGATGACTCGACCGTCAGCCAGGGTAATGGCCGCCGGAAACAGGCTTTGTGTGACAAAGTAGAAAGCGATCAGTGAGAGGCCTCCCGCCACCGCCAGACCCTTGTAAAGAGCGGGCATGACGTTTTTCATGCCGGGTGTTGCCTTCACAAAGAAGCAGCCCACGATGGAGGCTACGATGGAAACGGCGCCCAGCGCCAGTGGATACACCACGGTACTGGAGCCGCCGCCGGTCACCATCAAGGCACCCAGCACCATGGTGGCGATCAGGGTGACGGCATAGGTCTCGAACAGGTCGGCCGCCATACCAGCGCAGTCGCCCACGTTGTCGCCCACGTTATCGGCAATCACGGCCGGGTTGCGTGGATCGTCTTCCGGGATGCCGGCTTCGACCTTGCCAACCAGGTCGGCACCCACATCAGCGCCCTTGGTGAAAATGCCGCCGCCCAGGCGGGCGAAGATCGAGATCAGCGAGGAGCCAAAGGCAAAGCCGATCAGGGGGTTGAGTTGCTGTGCGGTCGCGTTGCCGCCTGCCACCAGGTAGGCGTAGAAGCCACTCACACCCAGCAGGCCCAGGCCCACCACCAGCATGCCGGTGGTCGCGCCGCCCCTGAATGCAACATCCAGGGCCGGTCCGAAGCCTTTGGTAGCGGCTTGCGCAGTTCGTACATTGGCGCGCACAGAGACGTTCATGCCTATGAAGCCGCATGCACCGGACAACACAGCCCCCACCACGAAGCCGACGGCAGATTGCATGTCGAGAAACAGAGCGATCAGCACGGCAAGGATGGCACCCACTGCCGCGATGGTTTTGTATTGGCGGGAGAGGTAAGCGGCTGCACCTGTTTGAATGGCTGCCGCGATTTCCTGCATACGGGCGTTACCCGCGTCCTGGGAAAGAATCCAACTGCGTGCCCAAAAGCCGTAAACGACGGCGATGAGCCCGCAAACAAACGCCAGATACAGCGCTGATTGACCTGTCATGTCTTTGTCTCCTCGTGTTGTACAGAACTGGGGCACAACGCTAGGGTATGCCCCGCTGCGTTGCTTCCTCGTTCGCTACATTTAGAAACGATTGGCCAACGGCCGCACTGTAACGTCAAAAACAGCATCGGCCCTGGATTTCGCGCAAGTCGAAAGGGTTGCGTCAGTAAAATCAAGCGTAATCCGGGGCAGACTTTTGGGCCCTGGACGTACCTGTGCCCAACGGTACCCCTCGATTTAAACGGAGCTCACCCATGTCCCTGGACAAAGTCAACGCTGGCAAAAAAGTGCCGGACGAATTCAATGTGGTCATCGAAATCCCGATGAACGCCGATCCGATCAAGTACGAAGTCGACAAGGAGTCGGGTGCGATTTTTGTGGATCGTTTCATGACGACCGCCATGCATTACCCCACCAACTACGGCTATGTACCCAAGACCCTGAGCGGGGATGGCGACCCGGTGGATGTTCTGGTGATCACGCCTTACGCCCTGATTCCCGGTGTGGTGGTGCCTTGCCGCCCCATCGGTATTTTGATGATGGAAGACGAAGCTGGTGTGGATGGCAAGGTGCTTGCTGTGCCGACCGACAAAATTTTGCCCATCTACACTCACTGGCAAAAAGTGGAAGATGTGAACCCGATGCGCCTGAAGGCCATCAGCCACTTCTTTGAGCACTACAAAGACCTGGAAAAGGGCAAGTGGGTCAAGATTTTGGGCTGGGAAGGCCTGGATGCTGCCAAGAAGGAAATCCTGGACGGCATTGCCAACTACGAAAAAGCCAACGCCTGATTATTTTTAGGCAACAAAAAAGCGCCTCTGGCCTGTTTGGGCTAGAGGCGCTTTTTGTTTGTTTTGCTGCTGATCTGAAAAGGCGGCGCTGCCCAGGGCCAATGGCCCGGGGCTGGTGGGTCAGCTTACAGGGTGTCGG
>JBJOJH010000115.1:0-11552 GCA_046046715.1 Pseudomonadota bacterium
GGCGAGCAACAATCGCCTTTGCAATGGCGCCAGCAAACCGTTCTTCGCCGTAGTCACGTATCACCTCCGCAATTGAATCTACATCGGCATCGGCCAGCCACTGGGCGACGCTTTCGCCCCGCGTGGTGTCCATGCGCATATCCAGAGGGCCATCGCCCCGAAAACTGAAACCCCGGGCCGGGTTGTCGATTTGCGGTGAGCTGATACCCAAATCCAGCAGGACACCAGCCACACTGCCGGCAGGCAACTCACCCAAATGACGAAAGCCCTGGTGGCGGATGGAAAAGCGGGTGTCGGCAACGGCGCCGGCTTCAGCAATCGCCTCCAGGTCCTTGTCAAAGGCCGTCAGTCGACCTGCTGGCGACAATCTGGACAGGATGAGCCGCGAGTGCCCTCCCCGCCCAAAAGTGGCATCCACATAGGCGCCATCCAGGGGCTGGCCTGCCGCGTCGTCCGGGTGCTGGAGAAGCGCATCCACCGCTTCATTCAACAGGACGGTGGTGTGCTTCCATTCGGTCTGCACGTCGTCCTCTAGAAAGAAAAGTCTTTGAAGGCTTCGGGCATCTCACCCTGCATCGCCTGGGCTTCCTGAGCCTCGTAGCTCGCCTTGTCCCACAGCTCAAAGTGATTCCCCATGCCCAGCAAGATGGTGTCCTTGCTGATGCCGGCGGCCGCGCGCAGCTCGGGCGACACCAAGACGCGCCCCGTGGCATCCATGTCCACATCCATGGCATTGCCCAGAAAAATCCGCTTCCACCACTGGGCCGACATGGGCAACTCCGCGATGCGATCGCGGAACTTTTCCCACTCCGGGCGAGGAAACATCATCAGGCAACCATGGGGGTGGCGCGTCAGGGTGAGCTGGCCGGATGCGGTTGCCGCCAGGACGTCACGATGCCGGGTCGGCACTGACAGCCGGCCCTTGCCATCCAGACTCAACGACGACGCCCCTTGAAACACCACAACCCACCTTTGATTTGACTGATTCGCTCAAATGGGATCGCAACAACACGATTTCCCACTTAATTGCACTTTTTTCCACTGTATCAGCAAATCCGGATGCGTTCTATGGCGTTACAACATTTTTTTCAATGAAATCAAGGACTTAGGAGCACATTTGAATCAATCATTACACTAAATCTTGTTCTAAATGAAGCACTTAGAGACCGTAATGAATGTGATGCTTGAGATTTCTCATGGACCGGACAACGAAGGGCGCAAGCATCCAGCCCAGACTCTGGAGCTGGGTTTGCCATCCGGCAGTTACTGCAAAGGCAATGGAGTGATCGCCGCCGTGCAGGCGAGCGACCGCAAGAGCGCTCTAAAGAATGTAGCGCGAGAGGTCTTCGTTCTGGCTCAGCTCCACCAGACGGGCATCGACATAGGCCGCGTCAATGGTGATGGTCTGGCCACTGAGCTGGGCCGCATCAAAACTCACCTCGTCGAGCAGACGCTCCATCACCGTGGACAAGCGCCTGGCACCGATGTTTTCGGTGCGCTCGTTCACCTCGAACGCAATGAAGGCCAGGCGATTGATGCCTTCGGGCGCGAAGACCAGGGTCACTTGCTCGGTAGCCAGCAGCGCCTGATATTGCTTGACCAGGGACGCGTGCGTTTGGGTCAGGATGGCTTCGAAGTCCTGCACCGACAAGGACTGCAGCTCAACCCGGATCGGAAAGCGCCCCTGCAACTCCGGAATTAGGTCGCTGGGCTTGCTGAGGTGAAACGCGCCTGAGGCAATGAACAGGATGTGATCTGTCTTGACCGTGCCGTACTTGGTTGACACCGTCGTGCCCTCCACCAGGGGCAGCAGATCGCGCTGCACGCCCTGACGCGAGACCTCTGCGCCGCTGCCCTCGCTGCGCGAGGTCACCTTGTCGATTTCATCGATAAAGACAATGCCGTTTTGCTCCAGCATGTGCAGGGCCTGCGTCTTGATGTCGTCTTCCACCACCAGTTTGGCGGCTTCCTCGTCCAGCAAGAGCTTGTGGGCTTCACTGATCTTGAGCTTGCGGGTCTGCTTTTTTTGCTGACCCATCTGCCCGAACATGCCGCGCAACTGCTCGGTCATTTCTTCCATGCCGGGCGGGCCCATGATTTCGAGCTGAGGCGCGGGCTGAGCCACATCAATCTCGATTTCTCGATCGGCTAACTGGCCTTCCCTCAGTTTCTTGCGAAACACCTGGCGAGCGGCGCTATCGGCCGTCTCAGTGACCTGTGCAAAGGTGTTGTCGCTGCGCGGCGGCGGGATCAGGATGTCCAGAATACGGTTTTCGGCGGCGTCTTCGGCCCGGGCCCGCACCTGCAACTTGGCGGCTTCGCGGGTTTGCTTGACCGCAATATCGGCCAGATCGCGAATGATGGCATCGACGTCTTTGCCCACGTAGCCCACTTCCGTGAACTTGGTGGCCTCGACCTTGATGAAAGGCGCATCAGCCAGCCGGGCCAGCCGACGCGCAATTTCGGTCTTACCCACGCCCGTGGGGCCAATCATCAGAATGTTCTTGGGCGTGATCTCGGGGCGTAGGGCAGCGTCCACCTGCTGACGGCGCCAACGGTTGCGCAGTGCAATCGCCACGGCTCTCTTGGCCTGGTGCTGGCCGACGATGTGTTTATCCAGTTCGGCCACGATGGCCTGAGGTGTCAAGGCTGACATGCAAAATTCCTAAAACATCACCCGACCCACGCCGGCACCCTTCAGGGCTGGGCGTCAGGGCCCAAGGTTTCGATGGTGTGGTTCATGTTGGTGTAGATGCAGAGCTCGCCTGCAATCTCCAGCGACCTCTTGACGATGTCTCGCGCAGAAAGCTCGGAGTGATTCAGTAATGCCACGGCAGCCGCCTGGGCGTAAGCACCGCCAGAGCCGATGGTGACGATGCCGTTCTCCGGCTCGAGCACATCGCCGTTGCCCGTGATGATGAGCGAAGCGCTCAGATCGGCCACGGCCAGCATGGCCTCCAGCCGGCGCAACACGCGGTCGGTGCGCCAGTCCTTGGTCAGCTCGATGGCGGCACGCACCAGGTGCCCCTGGTGCTTTTCCAGTTTGGCTTCGAAACGCTCGAACAAGGTGAAGGCATCGGCCGTGGCGCCGGCAAAACCTGCCAGCACTTTGCCATGGTAGAGCTTGCGCACCTTGCGGGCCGTGCCCTTGACCACGATATTGCCCAGCGTGACCTGCCCGTCGCCACCGATGGCGACCTGCATGCCCTGAGGCGTGGCACGACGCACGCTGATGATGGTGGTTCCGTGAAATTGTTCCATGGCTAGCAAATGTCAGAAATCGGGCGTGAGCGGCTCAGGCAGCGCGCCGCTCAACGGCAGCGTGCTCCTGAATACCGATCACATGAAAGAAAGCGGCCACCAGGTGATTCACGCCCGTGAAACGCACGCGACAGCCTTCGGACTGCCGCTGCAACAACCAGTTCAGCAAACGACCCGCAGCAAAGAAGTCGATTCTGATCAGGTTATCGCAAGCGATATTGATTTCGCGGTAGTTGGGCGTGATTTGGTAAAGCCCGGCCATGGCACCCGAGGCATCGCCCAGGGCATCTCCGGCCACGGTGACCGTGACACTGGCAAACTCATCCTCCAGCCCCATGGGCTCGGTTGGAGCATGAAAATCCTCTACCCGCCAGCTGCTGGAGCCAGGCAGGTCGGCACTGCCCCCAGCGGCGGCTGGCAAGGGGCGCGGGGAGTCGCCGCCTTCTTGTTGGTACACACACTGGGAGGGCTGCCACACCGGCGGCGGCAACTCGAAGGTCACACAGAAATCAAGTGCCGCCAGCTCAAATTCATCGCGCCGCCCCATGATGCGCAGGGCACTCAGCCGCAGGCGCCACACAGACAAGCCTACGGACGCATCGCCCGAAGGCGTGAGGTGGCGCAATGCGGCGTCCAGGGCATCAGCACCCAAGAAGGTGAGCTGCACGGGGGTGTTACACCACTCCGTCCATTGCCGGCTGAGGGAATCCACCACGCCAGGCTCGAAAGTTTTGAGTTCTCGCCAATCCAGGATCCAGGGCATGGGTGACACTGACAAGGCCTGGTCCAAAAGGCCTCGCGCCTCTGTCGTCAGCTCATACGGAGACGTCCAGATCGGGTCAGATGCACGTTTCAGCTGCACCGAGTCACGCTCTCGCGCCCCACCGCCACGCCCCAAACGAGCCGGGATACTGACCCAATCAGGCGCATGCACACCATAACGGTCCAGCAACCAATCCTTGGCCCGCTCGAAGCCCGTTTGCTGACCGGTCGCACTGTAAAAATCGAACAGGGCAGCCACCAGCAGGGGCACGGACTCGGGCACCACCTGGGCACCCTGCAACACGTCCATCAGGGCAGCCTCGGCACCGGCATCATCGCCGTTGGCAAAGCGTATGGCGGCTTCTTCCAGATCGGCCAGGTCGGGCTCGGTGAGGGCAGATGGCAGGGTATGACCTGGTGCGGTTGGCATGGCACCCAGCGCGGGGGATGGTGCCAGCATGTCCGGGATCATGTTTGGCAAAGACACCCCGAGGTTGGCCACCACCGAGCTCATCTCGGTCGACGCAAAGTCGGTTTGATGCCCTTCTGAGCCGCTTTCGGACTTCAGTATCTGCGCTGTACGCAGGTTCAATGTGGACACAAAGTCGGTGTAAGGCACGTCGGACTGCGCATGCCCGGCTGCCGGCGCCGGGTCTGGGTCCGGAGTGGCAACTGGCGCAGGAGGCTGTGCCGATGCCAGTGGTGCGTGTTGACTTTGCCACCATTGGCGCGACATCTGCGCCTCGATGTCGTCGATTTTCTTCAGGGTCTCGGTACGATCATCGAAGCCGGTGATGGGCCCCTCTTCGAACAGGGAATTGCGGTCGTTCAGCTCAAGGCTGTAGTCGGCAGGACCCCGACTGCGAATTTTCCGGAGCTGGGCGAACTCCCTGCGTCGCACAAAGTCGTTCTTGCGCTTGCGCTCAATCATGTCCTTGAGCGACTGCTTGCCAAAACCACTGTCTGGCTCGGACTCGGCAGGCTGCTCGGGCGCCACCTTTTCCAGGTCGGCCCAGTCCACCGTCGGGTTACGTACAAACCGGGCCACTTTGGACAGCAGGCCCGGGCTCTGGTCTTTGTCAGCCATGAATCCTGATCCTTTTGCCCATCAATCCACACTTGTATGCGCCAAAGGCGCGCAGTGCAGGCAGATCAATCGCCAAACATCTTTTGCTTCAGCTCGCGGCGCTGCTGGGCCTCAAGCGACAAGGTGGCCGTCGGGCGGGCCAGCAAGCGCCCCACACCGATGGGCTCGCCGGTTTCATCGCAATAGCCGTAGTCGCCGGCATCGATGCGCATGATGGATTGCTCGATTTTCTTGAGCAATTTGCGTTCACGGTCGCGGGTGCGCAGCTCCAGAGCGTGCTCTTCTTCGATGGTGGCGCGGTCGGCGGGGTCAGGCACCACCACAGTATCTTCACGCAGGTGCTCGGTGGTTTCACCGGCGTTGCTCAGGATGTCCTGCTTCAAAGTGGTCAGTTTCAGACGAAACACGGCCAGCTGGGTGGCATTCATGTACTCGTCATCGGACATGGCCATCAGCTCAGCATCGGTAATTTGATCAACCGGCTTGTTTTTCCAGTTGTTGGCCAGCTTGGGGTCTTTTTTGACCGACCCGGGCGCGGGCGAAGTGATCAGAGGAGTCGTCATGATTTGCGAGTAACTGGACTTGGCCGCGGTGGAGGCCACCGCCTGAGCCATGGAAGGTACCGTCAGCTGCGCCAGGCGCGAGGACGGGCGCCCGGCACGGGGCGTGGGGCTGGGGGCCACTGGCACTGGCGCTTTCACGACCTTGGCAACAGTCGCAGGAGCCGCTTCTGCGGTGACAGGGCTGGTTTTGTTCTTGGCGACAACGGCGCTGGCCTTGGCTGGTGCAGCCTTGGCCGTTTCCGACGATTTAGTGGAAGACGCTTTGGTCTTCGATACGGTATCTTTCACGTCAACCCTCCTCGTGGCTTGAGCCGTCATTCGATGGCGGGCGAGTGTACAGTTTTCGCGGGGCTTTCCGCATGAAGTTGCAAAAACTGGCCGAATCACCCGACCCAGGCGCACAAAACACTGTGTTTTATCAAACCAGGCTCTGCTCCAGGCCCTGCAAGAGGATGTCGCGCGGCAGGTCGATACCGATAAACACCATCTTGCTGACACGCACTTCACCCTCGGCCCAGGCCGGCCCAAGGTCGCTGCCCATGAGCTGGTGCACGCCCTGAAAAATCACCTTGCGCTCGGTGCCTTTCATATGGAGTACGCCCTTGTAACGCAGCATGCGCGGACCATACACATTGACGATGGCTCCCAGAAAGTCTTCCAGCTTGGCGGGATCAAACGCCCGCTCGGAGCGAAATACAAAGCTCTTCACATCGTCATCAACATGGTGATGGTGGCCGTGACCGACCTGATGACTGGGGTGATTGCAGTGCTCGCCATGCGCATGGTCGTGGTCATGATGGTCATGCCCGTGCGCATGATCGTGGTGATCATGGCTGTCGTCCTTCAGAAAATCGGGGTCAATGTCGAGCTTGGCATTCAGATTGAAGCCGCGCAGGTCAAACACCTCTTTCAAGGCAACTTCGCCAAAATGCACTGCCTTTTGCGGCGCGCGGGGGTTCATGTGCTTGAGGCGGTGCATGAGGGCGTCCAGCTCATCGGCACTCACCAGGTCTGACTTGCTGATGAAGATCTGATCGGCAAAGCCCACCTGACGGCGCGCCTCCTGGCGGTCATTCAGCTGCTGGGACGCATGCTTGGCATCCACCAGGGTCAAGATGGAGTCAAGCAGATAGCTCTCGGCAATTTCATCGTCCATGAAGAAGGTTTGCGCCACCGGACCAGGATCGGCAAGACCAGTGGTCTCAATCACCACACGCTCGAAATCCAGCAGACCCTTGCGCTTTTTTTCGGCCAGATCACACAAGGTGGCACGCAGATCTTCGCGGATGGTGCAGCACACGCAGCCATTGCTCATCTGGATGATGTTTTCCTGCACATCAGACACCAGAATTTCGGTGTCGATGTTTTCCTCACCAAACTCGTTTTCAACGATGGCGATCTTTTGGCCGTGCGCTTCAGTCAACACGCGCTTGAGCAAGGTGGTTTTGCCCGACCCCAGAAAACCGGTCAGGATGGTGGCGGGAATGAGACTCATGGAATTTCCGATCAAAGACAGTGCAGCTGGACGCGTTGGCGTGTGGGCAATTAAATGGGTGGGATATGCGCAATATCAAGCCGGCTTGCGCATCACGACCAGCCCCTTGAGGTACTCACCCTCCGGAAAGGCAATCGTCATGGGATGGTCTGGCGCGCCGCCCATACGCTCGGTGATAAAACCGTCCACGCCAGCATCCGAGCCGGCCGAGGCCACGATTTTGTGAAACAGGTCGGCACTGATGCCACCCGAGCACGAGTACGTGAACAGCACACCGCCCGGCGCCAAGATCTTGAAGGCCAGGCGGTTGATGTCCTTGTAGGCCCGGGCCGCACGCTCGGCGTGAGCCACGGTGGGTGCGAACTTCGGGGGGTCCAGCACGATGGCGTCGAAACTCTGCCCCTGGGCGGCAAACTGGCGCAGGCTGGCGTTCACGTCCGCATCCATGAAGGTGGCGCGGCTGGCATCGAACCCATTCAGGGCCACATTGGCACGCGCCTTCTCGATGGCGGGGCCGGACGAATCGATGGAGGTGACTTGCGACGCACCACCCGACAAGGCGGCCACAGTAAAGCCGCCGGTGTAGCAGTAGCAATTGAGCACGCGCTGAAACTGCAGGCGCCGCGCATGGTCGGCAAAACGCTTGCGACTATCACGCTGATCCAGGTAAAAGCCGGTCTTGTGACCCTCTGCAATATTAAGGGCCAATTGCCAGTCATGCTCTTGCAGCACCAGGTCGGTCGGGCCATCGCCACGCAACCAGCCGGCGACTTCGGGCAAGCCCTCCAGGGCGCGGGCGCTGGCGTCCGAGCGCTCGTACAAGCGACTCAGGCCCGTTTGCGCCAGCAAAGCATCGGCAATCACGTCTTTCCAGCGCTCGGCGCCACTGGACAAGAACTGCGCCACCAGCGTGTCGCCATAGCGATCCACGATCAGGCCGGGCAAACCGTCCGACTCCCCATGCACCAGACGCACACCGTTGCTTTGAATGTCGAAACGCGATCGCGCCTGCAAGGCACGCTTCAGCGTGCCTTCAAAAAACGTCGCATCAATGCGCTGGGTTTCGTCAAAACTCCAGATGCGGGCACGAATCTTCGACTTGGGGCTGAAAGAAGCCCAGCCCAAAAAGTCGCCCGCTGCGCTTTCAACCCGCACGGTTTCACCGGCATCGCCGCCGCCCTTGGCAATCGCAGATTCAAAAATCCAGGGGTGACGACGCTGCAAAGAGCGTTCCTTGCCTTCACGCAAACGGATGGTTTTCATGGCGATGATTGTCGCCTGCCCCGCACCATCAACTCTTCAGCTTGGCTCGGGGATGCGCCGCATCGTAGGCCTGGGCCAGGTGCTGGAAATCCAGGCGGGTGTAGACCTGGGTCGTGGTGATGCCGGCATGGCCCAGCAGCTCCTGTACAGCCCGCAAGTCGCTGCTGGACTGCAGCACATGGCTGGCAAAACTGTGGCGCAGCATGTGCGGATGCACCGGCGTGGCCAGACCCGCCTTTTGGCTACGCGCACGCAAGCGCTGCCAGATGGATTGGGCCGTCAGACGGGTGCCATTGCGCCCCACAAACAAGGGGGTTTCTGGCTCTGACGCTCCTGCACGCGCACCTTTGCGCGCCCTCAGATAGTGATCGCGCGTCTGCAACCAGTTTTGCAAGGCGGCCAGCGCATGTCGACCCACCGGTATGCTGCGCCACTTGCTCCCCTTGCCGCACACATGGGCTTCGCCCACCTCAAAATCGATCCATCCGTTTTGCCGGCTGAGACCGCTCGCGCTGGCCGCTGTGTCCAGTCCGATCAACTCCCCCACCCGCAAGCCACTGGAATAGAGCAACTCGACCATGGCCGCATCGCGCAGTTCCAGCCAGACAGCCTCGGGCACGTCATGGCCCTGCGTGGAGGTGACCAAGGCGGGATCCGACAGCGCCGCCCCAAGTGCAGCCTCATTCCCAGCGCCGGGGCCGCCCAGACCCGCCTGCCTAAAACCGGCCAGCTGCACCGCGTCATCCACACTTAGCGCATTGGGCAAAGGTTTGGCAGTCTTGGGTGCTCGCACATCCACCACAGGGTTGCTATCGATCAGGCCCTGGCGCCCCAGCCACACATAAAAGCCGCGCCAGCCCGACAGGATCAAGGCAATGCCCCGGCCACTGCGGCCCGCACTGTTCATTTGTGCCACCCAGCGACGGATGTGATGGCTTTGCACCGCCCGCAGATCCACCGGCACGGCGGAGGCCAGCGCCGTCAGCCGCTGCAAGTCCAGGGTGTAGAGCGCCACGGTTCGGGCCGCCAGGCGCTTTTCGACGCGCACATGCGTCAGGTACTGCAGGGCCAGCTCGGGCAGCAAATCGGGCGCCAAGGCAGGCGTCGTGACCGGCATGTCGCCCCTCATCGGTTCACCCGTGTGCCCGTTAGCCCATTTGTCCGTTCACCCGTTCACTCGGCGCGCAAGCGCCCCAGGGCGGCACTGGCCAACTCTCCCAGGCGCTCCAAAAAGTCTGTCGCCATGCTGGCCTCAAAACGCAAGGGATCAGGCGAGGCCAGCACCAGCATGCCAAAGGCAGGATCCACGCTGCCCGACAAGCCTGGGCGCAAAGGAATCAGCGCCAGCGAAGTGACCGCCTGTGGCTCAGGCAGCCAGCTCACCGCTTCAAAACCGGTATTGGTGCCGCAAAACGGCTGCGTCAGGGAGTTGGCAAACAAGCGGGCGTCTTCGCTCACCCCCTGGGCAAAAGGCAGCTCTGCAAAAGATGGTGCCACGCCCCACACCTTGAGGCCCACCTGCGGCACGGCAAATTGCTCGCGGATCTCCAGCGCCAGCAAGTCAGGCAGCTCGGCCGCGTCCTGAATCAAAAACAGGGTGCGTGCCCAGCGCAAGAGTTTGTCGGCCAAGGCCACGTTGTCATTGCCATGACGAATCATTTCCACCAGACGGTGCTCCAGGCCCTTGATCTTGTCGCGCAGCAACTCGGCCTGGCGCTCCTGCAGACTCACCGCACGGTTGCCGTGGGGGCTGGTGAGCTGCACGGTGGCCAGCAACTCGGCATGGCGCTCGAAGAAGTCCGGGCTATTGCTCAAAAAATTGGCAATGTCTTCTTCGGTGATGGGGTTGGGCAAGGAGGTGGTCATGACTGGGTCTGGCAGATAGGGGATATGGTGAGGGATGCGTTCACATGCACTCATTCAAGATGATCGGGGATGTCGATGACGCCTTCAAACACGGTGGTGGCTGGGCCGGTCATCATCACCGGAGAACCCATGCCATCCCATGCGATGGTCAGCAGGCCGCCACGGGTTTGCACATCAACCCGCGCGTCCAGCAAGCCCAGGCGTATGCCTGCCACCACGGCAGCGCAGGCACCCGAGCCGCAGGCCAGGGTTTCGCCCGCGCCGCGTTCAAACACCCGCAGGCGCACATGGGCACGGTCCTGCACCTGCATGAAGCCCGCGTTCACGCGCCGGGGAAAACGGGCGTGGTGCTCCACCTGCGGGCCCACGATGGCCACCGGTGCCGTATCCACATCGGTCACCAGCTGCACCGCATGTGGGTTGCCCATGGAAACCACGGCCACATTCACGGTTGATGGAGACAGTGGCTCGCCCGCCACGGGGGTCAGCGCCAGCGGCCAGGTGTGCCAATCGCCCATGGTCTGCGCCACCAGGCCGGCTGCATCAAAGGGCACTAAAGGCTCGTCAAATATGGGCGCGCCCATGTCCACCGTGACGCGGCCGTCAACCGTGAGACGCGGCTGGATCACACTGCTCTTGGTCTGCACCGTGATGAGGTCCTGGTCCGTCAAACCCCGGTCGCGCACAAAGCGGGCGAAGCAGCGTGCGCCATTGCCACACTGCTCCACCTCATCACCGTCGGCGTTGTGGATGACATATTCGAAGTCGATGCCTGGCGACGGCGAGGGCCGCACGGTCAGGATCTGGTCAGCGCCCACACCAAAGTGGCGGTCGCCCAGAAAGCGGTAATGGGCCGCACCGAGCGGGTAGCGCCCTCGGGTTTCGTCGAGCACTACAAAATCGTTGCCCGCGCCCTGCATCTTGGTAAACGGAATTCGCATGCCCGGATTATCCCCGTGCACGCACTCTGGCAAGGCAGCGAAACCCTGCACAATGCACCTCATGATCCGCCCCAGCCAGCTTTTGCATCCTGCCCGCACCCCGGCCCCCACGCGCGCCGCAGCCACTGTTTTGCTGCTGCGCGACAGTCCGCAAGGCCTGGAAGTGCTGATGACCCGGCGCTCGGCCACGGCCAGTTTTGCGCCAGGTGCCTATGTGTTTCCCGGTGGCGGCATCGACGCTGCAGACGCCCAAACGCACCTGCTGGCGCTGCGCCGGCCCACGCAGTCGGATGATTCGTTGACCGAAGCGATTG
>JBJOJH010000116.1:0-3485 GCA_046046715.1 Pseudomonadota bacterium
GAGCCGGGAGATCGTGCGAGAGCATGGCGTGATGCTGCTTTTGGGCAGCATGCGGGCAGAGGAGAGACTGGCTGCATTTTTGTTGAATCTCGTTCAACGCCTGCACGCACGAGGCTTCTCCAGATCAGAGCTTTTGCTCCGCATGACCAGAGAAGAGATCGGCAGTTACCTAGGTCTCAAAATTGAAACTGTCAGCCGTACCTTCTCAAAGTTTGTGGAGGAAGGAATAGTCGAGGTCAAGCAACGCCACGTGCGCATCATCAGCACCGATGCGTTGCGCAACATTGTGAACAGCCACCTGCCCTCGCCTCACTAAAACCAGGCAGTTAAAACCAAGCTGCATTCGCCACTCTAATCATGGCGATGACACTTGCATCGACCTAGCGATTGATGTCCTCAGATGACATGGACAAAAGCAATGTCAATGCACCGGACACCATGGACAACAACCAGAAAGCAAAAAAAGCAAGGGTGTAGACCGCCTGTCGTGGCACCTCGATAGGGTTGCCTAGCCAGTGAAGATCGTGCGGATCGACCACCGCGAAGACAAGGACTTCCAGCAGACCCGCGACCAGAAAGGCGGGCCAGGCTACGCACATGACTTGTTTTGCTCGCACTGTGCTTTCTTTCAACGCTATTGCGTCAGGGTTTTGAGGTGCCGGGCGTTCCCGTGGCGGCGTGGTTTCTCGCCTGCAGGGCTGGCGCCATGCCCGGCGATACCATCTGTGTCGCCGCGTCAGCCGTGGAAACTTGAGGTTCAGGAGGCAACACAGGGTCTGGCGTTCGGATGGCGAGATACAGCGTCACAAACCCTGCCACAACCACAATGGCAGGACCGGCAAAGACCATCCATACATGAGCGAATTTCCACCACGGCTGGGCAACAGGTTCTTGCATCAAAGTCCTTTAACGAGGCACCAGGAAAACTGACTTTTCGGTCACATGACCTGAGGCATTGACTGCCTGGATTTCAAACTGTATGGCATGCGAGCCGGCCGATGCCGCATCGAAAGGCAATTGAACCGTCACCGGAACCCAGCGGGACTGGGTAGCTTCCACGCCAACAACAGGCTCAGATGCGAGGACCAAGCCCGGTAAGCCATGCACAGCAATTTGATACTTGCCGGCCAGCTCGGTGGCATTCATGATCTGAAGACGATATACGTTTTCGATTTTTCCACCACTCACGATTCGCGCCAGCGTTGCACGGTCCCGAACCACATCAACTTTGAAGGGCGTTCTTAGCACCAGGCTGGTAAACAGTGCAACAACGATAGCACCCAGGATGCCCATGTAGATCAGCACTCGGGGCCGAAACACCCGCCTGACGAGCTGTGCTTTGCTCCATCCCTGGGCCAATGCGTTTTGGGTGGAGTAACGGATGAGACCCCGCTCGTAGCCCACTTTGTCCATCACGCTATTGCAAACGTCCACACAGGCGGCGCAGCTGATGCACTCATACTGCAGACCTTTACGGATATCGATCCCCGTAGGACACACCTGCACGCACAAAGTGCAATCAACGCAAGCGCCCAAATTGAGAGCCTTGGGGTCTGCCTTTTTCGAACGTGCCCCCCGTGGCTCACCACGGGCTGAGTCATAAGTCACGATCAATGTGTCCTTGTCGAACATGGCGCTTTGAAACCGGGCGTATGGGCACATGTACTTGCAAACTTGCTCGCGCATGAACCCAGCATTACCGTAGGTGGCAAAGGCGTAGAAAAAGACCCAGAAAGTCTCCCAAGGCCCAAGGCTCGTAGCCACAACAGCCGATATCAAATCGCGAACCGGTGTGAAATAGCCTACAAATGTCAGACCAGTCCACAAGGCCAGACTGATCCAAAGTAGCTGCTTGGCCCCTTTGCGCGCCAGTTTTTCCACACTCATGGGACTTGCGTCCAGTCTTAGACGGGCGGATCGATCACCCTCGGTTAGTTTTTCCAGCCATAAGAAAATTTCGGTGTAAACCGTTTGTGGGCACGCGTAGCCGCACCACTGTCGTCCCGCCACCGCCGTGAATAAAAACAGCGACAGTGCCGAGATCACCAACAAGCCGGTGAGGTAAATAAAGTCCTGCGGGTAAAGAACCAGTCCAAAGATATAGAAGCGTCGAGCCCCCAAATCAAACAGAACTGCCTGCCGCTGCCCCCATTCCAACCACGGCGTCGCGTAGAACACCAGCTGGGTTAAAAAGACCAGACTCCAGCGCCACTTGGAAAAAAACCCCGACACACTGCGGGGATAGATTTTTTTGTGCGCCTGATAGAGAGAAACCATTTCTGGTTCCAACTCCACCACACCCGGCTTTACAACGGGCTCAATACTTTGCATGGCGCATTCAATCTTTGTTGTTCAGGGCGGAACTAAAGCGTTAGCCAGAGTAAGCCTCAGGTTGAGGCTGTGCGGACGTCAGGGTTTGGCAGGTGCACCCGGCTTGTTGGAGAGACTCCACACGTAGGAAGCCAGCACATGAATCTGAGAGTCCGTCAGCTTGCCCTCCTGAGCAGGCATCTGATTGACCTTGCCATTGTTGATCATGGCAATGATGGCGTTCTCACCCCACCCATGTAACCAGATATCGTCGTTCAGTCGAGGAGCTCCCATGGCCGTGTTGCCAACACCACCCACACCATGGCATGCAGCACACACACCAAACTTGCTTTTTCCAAGGGCGGCACGCACCGAGTCGTGTGGGCTATTGGACAGGCTCAACACATAGTTGGCAACGTTGCGAACGTCATCGGGTGTGCCTACGGCTGCCGCCATCGGGGGCATGTTGCCAATGCGGCCCTTGATCAAGGTCTCTTTGATATTCTCGGGCGCGCCGCCGTGCAACCAGTCGCCGTCTGTCAGGTTAGGAAAACCCTTGCTGCCGCGGGCATCAGAACCATGGCATTGAGCGCAGTTGTTCATGAAAATCCGCTCGCCTATGGCTATCGCCTTGGGGTCTGCAGCCGCTTCTTCGGGCTTCATTCCGTTAAAGCGCGCATAGAGCGGCTCCACGTCCTTGTTGCCCTTAGCCACTTCAGCGTCATACTGACCTGCCTGGCTCCACCCAAACTTGCCAGCAGAGCTGCCCAGTCCGGGATACAGCGAAAGGTAAACCAACGCAAAAATGACGGTGAGGACAAACAACCACACCCACCACCTGGGCAACGGATTGTTCATTTCACGCAAATCGCCGTCCCAAACGTGCCCTGTCGTGTTGTCGTTGGCAGTCATGGCCTTGGCTTTGCCGCTGAACCAGAGCAGAAGCAGGCAGGCAAAGATGCCCACCAACGAAATGCCAGCCACGTAGATCGACCAAAAATCACTGGTGAAATCGCTCATAGTGCTATGTCCTTATCTGAATCGTTCGAGCAAGATCAATCCTGCTTGAAAGGTAATTGGGCAGCCTCTTCAAAACCAGCCGCATTTCGGGAAGACCAAGCCCAAATCACGATGCCCAGAAAGGTCACAAAGGCAAGGACCGTGACGATGGAGCG
>JBJOJH010000117.1:0-10591 GCA_046046715.1 Pseudomonadota bacterium
GGTTAAGGTCCACCAGCAAGACATCGAAGTCATGCAGGGTCACCAGACGGCGGCCCTCCTTCAGGGTACGGCCTTGCGCTGACAGGTGAATCCGCGGGTCGGCAACCAAATCTTGCGCCACGACATGGCACATGTGCGGGTCCTCCACCACCAGCAACACACGAACTGGCCGCCCTGGCTGTCCGGCCATGAAGTCCGGCCAAGGCAAGGTGACTGCGCCGCTCCGCCCCTCTGGGTAGCCCTGCGCCATCGTTGGTAGAAATGTCCCTTGGCCATTGGCTGTGTACGGGGTGCCTTGCATGCTCTCGTTCATGAATCCTCCTGATGTGTGACACAAACGCAGCGTTGGTTCAACTGACCTGCCAACGCCACCGAGACCCGAAGGTAGGGCCTTTGAACATGTTGTTGTTTGGCTTACATCAAGAAACTACCCAGGATTTGACCAGCGCCAGTCACGGCATTGACACCTGTCGTGGAACAGCCTTGCCGAGTGAAAAAGCCTGTATCGATGGGCCTATCGACCTAGCGTCTGGCGGGCAAGAAAGGTAATTCTTCGCTACCCAATCCGCGTGATTGGCGGATGGGACACCTGGCCAGAAACTTGACTCCGACAGCAAGCAGGCCCCAGCCACTTCGCAAGAAGCAGCCCAGGCCCGTCTGCAGTCAGGTGATGTGTGGCCCGGTTGTTAGCAGCCGGATTGCACATCGAGATGTCTGTCCAATTTATTTAGGAAACCACGATGAAAAAGCTCGCAATTCTCTCCCTGGCCATTCTGGCTACTTCTTCTTTTGCTTTTGGCGTGACCAACGGCGGTGGCGGTGGTGGCTCCACTCTGGCACCCTCGAGCATCGCGATCAACGGTCAGTCTGAGCAACGTGTGTCGCTTGAGCGTAGTGGCGTGTTCAACAAGGCCACTGGCGGCGGTGTGGCTGCTCAGAATCTGGCCAGTAATGCTGGCAACGTCACCATTGACGGTCGCTCAGATCAAAGTGTCCAGGCACGTGAAGCCTTCATTTTCAACATGGCGGACGGCAAAGACTCTTACGCCAGCCAAAACCTGGCCTCCAACGTTGGCAAGGTCATGATTGATGACCGTGCTCATTCTGAACAGTCGGTGCATTTGCATGAGGCCTTCGTGGCCAATATGGCTAACGCTGGCTCCACCGCCGTTCAGAACATCGCATCCAACAACGCTTGCGTGACCTGTAACGAGTAATTGTCCATCGGGACGATGAAATTGGTCATGGCGCCCCATGCAACATGGCATGGGGCGCCATGCGTCATCTTTGGCTGGGGGGTTCTATGTTGAGAAAAAGTTTGGTGTACCTGAGTACCCTGTTGGTGCTGTGGATAGGCGTGCTGGTGGGCGCATGGCCGTCGATGGCTCAGTCCATCAGCTACACGCCTGGGGAAGACCCCATTGTGCTGACTGGCCCTGTCAAGTACATCAGTTTGCCGGGCGGTGCCCCACCCAAGTCGAGCCAACTTGATCGCAACCCTGAAATGCCTGCGTGGATGAAGGCCCGCATGGCACGCTACGAGGCCAAGGCATTTTCAGCCACGGCCGATGACGGCACCATCCTCACCGACAACGATGTCGTCACCACTGCCACCGTGCAGGGCCTTCGCAAAACCTGCGTTCAAGAGATAGGCAACAACTCGGGCACCAGCAACAGCAACTCTCTGGGCAATACGCCTCAAGTGGTGGTATTGCGCGGCGACCTGATCAACATTTGCCGCTAAGCCGAACACAACACGGTGTGTATGTGGCCCCTTGCGGGCCCAGCTCCCGTTTTATAGCTCCCGCTTTTTGAATTCAACTGGAAAGTACGATGACCATGCCTGTTCGGAAACCGGCGCAGGAGCGCCGTTCGCGCCTTGTTTATGCCCTGCTTGCCCTGGTGAGTGGCCTGCTGGCGGCCTGCGCCACCCCGGCGGACCCGCGCGCCGACGCCGAGTACCGAAGCTACGGACACGCAACAGATCGGCCCACCACCCGCCCTGTACGGTCGATGTCGAGCTTTTCGGATTCGCTGATGTGCATGGACCAGCTGTTCCGTGAGGCTGAGCTGCCCACCACCCTGATCACCAGCAAGCAGATCCCGGACGTCTCGACCCGTGTGCCCGTGGCCACCAAGGACATGATCATCACGGCCCTTTCGCAGATGTCGCGCCTGAGCAATGCCTTTCGCTACGTGGACTACGAGGTGGACATTGCCAGGCAGGACACGGTGCAAAACCTCACCACCATTTTGCTGAACAACAACCAGATCCAGCTGCAGCGCCCTGCCCTGTACGTGTCGGGGTCGGTGGCCTTTGTCGACCAGAACGTCATCAACAACCGCTTTGACGTGGGAACGTCAGCCAGCCGGCTGGAGACAGGCTACAGCCAGAACCGCAACGCCACCATCATCGGTCTGGAGTTGCACTTGGGAGATTTCCGCACCCGCACCATTCTTCCGGGCCTGGACTCTGCGAACGAAATTATCATCGGCTCAGGCGGACAGGGTGCAGACCTGGCTGGACGCATAGGCGACTACGGCTGGAAATTCAACGTTGGCCGGGACTACGCTCAGGGTTCAGGCGCGGCCATACGCACACTGGTGGAAGTGGCCATGATCGAGTTGGTGGGCAAATGGGCCCGAGTGCCTTATTGGCAGTGTCTGACACTGGAACAGACCCATCCCGACATTCAGCGGCAATTGCGGGACTGGTACAACGAGGGTGATACGGGTGTGCACCAGGGTCTGGTGCGTCGCTCGCTCATGAGCCAGGGCTATCTGGGTGCGGATTGGTCTTCACTGGCCGTCAACAGCACCGAATTTCGCGCAGCGCTGGGGCGTTTTCAAGCAGATAAGGGCATGGTCGTGAACGGCGTTGTGGACTTTGCCACTTATGAGCGGGCCTTGCGCCACTTTGTTGCGCTGGGTGAGAGCGGCAAGCTGGTGCGCGTGGGTTGGCAGACCACCAGCGCAGAGCCCCTGCAAGACGCTGTGACCGAGCTGGGCACCATGCCACCGGTCGTCAAGGCGGGCCAGGCAGAAACCCCACTGGCCTACGGCAAATCGGCACCAGCCATGCGCATCGACCTGCAGATCAAGAACATGACGGCAGACAAAACCGTGTTCGAGACCGGTCAGCAAGTGTTCCTGTCGGCCACGCTCTCGCGAGCCGCACACCTTTATTGCTACCTCTCCGAAGCGAACGGGAACGTGATACGCCTATTGCCTAATGCAGGAAACCCGTCCACCCTGGTGTCGGCCAATCAGAACGTACGTATCCCGGACTGGATGAATCCGAACCCCGGCTTCATCCTCGATGCGGGGCGGCCCGGCACGGAAAGTGTGGCTTGCCTGGCCACCCCCACCGATGTAACAGCGCTGCTCCCGGCAGATCTGCAAGGGCCGGGCCTGCGGGTAATCGAAGGCTACAAAGGCATGGACAGCGTGCGCCAGGCGTACCGGGCCGTGGCGGGTGAGCCTGGCCTGACCGAGAAAGCCTTGCAATGGCAGGTGGTGGCGCGCCCCGCCGCGCCGCGCTAAAGAGGATCTAGCATGCAAGCGCTGCCAACCGCCCTGTCTGCCCTGCTCACACTGAGCAGCTATGGTCTGACTAGCCCATGTTCGGCCGCGCGCAGCGATGCACTCAGCGGGCTGAGCGGGGCACCCATCGTGGTGAACTATGTGCCCATGTCGGTCCGGGCGGTGCCAACACCCACCGGCACTGGCGAGCCCGAAATCCCCGTTCCGGGTACCTGGCGGTCGGACCCAGTGCAAACAGACCTCAAGCGCCTTGAGGCCTTGGCCAGCGCCGAGCCGCCAGCAAAGCCCCGTGACAAGACCGGGTCTGGCGTACCGGCGACAACCCATCGGATCAAGCCCCCACCCAAAGGCCAACGAGCTGCCCCCGATAAAGCCAGGGCAACGACGCTTCCATCCGACTCGGCCAAGCCACCCGCACCGGCCCCGGTTGGGGCAGCCACAACCCCCGCCGCAGCATCGTGGCTGCTGGGCCTGATCTATCTGCATGGTGCAGGAACCACACGTAACAATGCCCAGGCGCAGCACTGGTTTGAGCAGGCCTGGGCGCTGGGTGAACCCTGGGCCGCTGCTGGCCTGGCCTGGTGCGCCCTGGACGGGTGTGCCACCAGCCCGGACACCGCTGCCGCCGAGCGCTGGATTTCACGCCTGCGCACCCTGAACGAACCGCGCGCGCTCTATCTCGAATGGCTGCTGCATCGACGCACGGCGCCCATGGGCACCAACCCACAAATGGCGATGGCTGAGCAAGGCCTGGTGCGCGCGGGTGCTGCAGGCGATGTGCAGGCCCTGATCGAGCTGGGTATGCAGGCTGTCGCCAAGGGGAATTTGGGACCGGCACTGCTGCAGTTCCAAGCGGCAGCCGGGCGCTCGGAAATCGCACGAGACAACGCTTCCTGGGTGGCCCAGCGCCTGCGCAATGAGCATCAGGCTGGCACCGCCACGACCGCAGATGAACTGCTGGCCCAGGCCCAGCGAGCGCACCGGGGCGAGGACCAGATCGCCAATTACAGCGAGGCCCTGCGCCTGTACCAACTGGCCCAATCAAGGGGGAGTCTGGCCGCACGGCGCATGCTGTCCATGATTTATTCCAGACCGGCTCCAGACGGTGAACTTGATGTGCAGTGGATGCGCCAGCTTGCCTTTGCAGACCCGTCGGTGCCTTCGCCTTTGCCTGGCCAGGTACCACCAGCACATGGTTTGCAACGTGAACCGACGCCTTTGGCGGACCTGTTGCCGCCAATCTGGCGTAGGCGCATCATGCCTATCAGCCCCTGAAGCGCCGGCGCCCTGCCTTAGCGACGACTGAGCGACGACTGGGTTTAGCGGTCTTGACTCATGCGCGAGCGGATGTAGATCAGCGCCACACCCACCATGACCGCCAGGCTACCCACCAGACGAAGAGTAAAAATGGTGCTGGCGTCACCTTCGCCCATGAAGCTGGACACCACGATGCTGAGCAGTCCGCCGTAAATGAGGACCCAGACCAGGGCCTGTATGCGTTGAAGTTGTTGTTTGCTTGCCATGAGGGCCTTTATACCTCCAGCCAGTCCCGACGGACAGCACTTCCGTCAAGCAAAGCGTGAGGAGGTCCGTCAAACACCACGCGTCCCTGCCCCATCATCAGCGCCCGGTCGGACACCCGCAGGGCCAAATGCAGCTTTTGCTCGATCAACAGCACAGCCCGACCTTCGTGGCGAAGGTGCACCAGCAGTTCTCCGATCTGTTCAATCAGGGCCGGGGCCAGGCCCTCAGTGGGCTCATCGATCAGTAATAAATCAGGGTTGCCCATCAGTGTCCTGCCCAAGGCCAGCATCTGCTGTTCCCCGCCCGACAACACCCCGGCACGGGTGTTTGCCCGCACCTTGAGCTGGGGAAAGAGTGCGTACACCTCATCAAAGCCCCAGTGGGGTCGCTGGTAGCAAGCGGGTGACTTCATCCCCAATATCAGGTTCTGGTGCACGGTCAACCCGGGGAATACGTCGCGATGCTCGGGCACGTAGCCCACACCCTGGTGAGCAATGTCGTGCGGTGCCAGGCCCGTTAACGCATGACCATGCCAGCTGACTACGCCGGTGCAGCGCACCAGCCCCATCAGTGCGCGGGCCGTGGTGGTTCGACCCGAACCATTGCGCCCCAGCAAGGCCACCACTTCACCTGGCCGTACCGTGAAGGACACCCCCCTTAACACTTGGCTGGCACCATAAAAGGCGCACAATTTGCTCACTTCCAGCATGTCAGGGGCCCTCGCCTTCCTGCGAACGGCTGTTCGCCTGACCAAGGTAGGCTTGTTGAACCCGGGGATTGGCCCGCACCGCCTGAGGCCTGTCGCAAACGATCAACTTGCCCTGTTCCAAGACGGCAATGCGGTCGGCCAGGTCAAACACCACGCTCATGTCGTGCTCCACGATCAGCAGCGTTTTGCCGCGGGTGAGCCGCCGTATCAGGGCCAAAGTGCGTCGGGTTTCGGCCTGGCTCATGCCTGCGGTAGGCTCGTCAAGCAGCAGCACCTGGGGGTCAGCCGCCAGTGCAAGACCCAGCTCAAGCGCCCGTTGTTCGGCATAACTCAGGTGCTGCGCTTGCACCTGCTGACGATCTTGCAGACCCAGGCTATTCATCAGCTGCCAGGTGCGCACATCGATGTCCGCACGCGTCTTGGCACGCAGGTACAGGCTGAGACCTTGGCCGCTGTGGGCCAACACAGCGCAACGCAGGTTCTCAAACACGGTCAGGTTGGCAAACAGGTGGCTGATCTGAAAGCTGCGACCCAGCCCTAAGGCGTGAATCTCCCGTGGATTCAATGTGTCGATGCGCTGACTCCCCAAGTTGACGGTACCGCTGGAGGCGCGAAGCCGCCCGCTGATCAGGTTGAACAGCGTGGACTTGCCCGCGCCATTGGGGCCAATCACCGCCAGACGTTCGCCGGGTGTCACAGTCAAGCTTACGTTTTGGAGGATGTGCGATTCGCCAAAACACTTGCCAAGCTGGTATATGCGCAACGCCGGCGGTGAAAGTGAAGGTGACTTTGAAGGTGAAGGTGAAGGTGAAGGTGAAGGTGACTGTGTCGCTGACGCTTCTTCTGGCTGGGCCGTTTCCAATGGTTCTGAAGATGCTGATGGCCCTGCTCCAGCTTCAGGCGAATCAGGGGTGCTGGCCGCATCGTCCGATCGGGTAACTGAAGTGTCTGCCTGGCTTACACGATGCCGCCACATCGCCATCAAGGCCAGGCCAGCGACCAAGGCAGCCACTGCACCCCACCAATGCCAAGGTTGCGAGGTGCTCAGGGGCAGTCCCCACAGCATCATGTCAGGCCCCAATGCCGAGCCCAGTTGCAGGTGGTAAGCCATTTCCACCAGGATGATGCCTCCGACCAGAGTCAAGCCCAAACCTAAGCCCAGTCCGGCCACGCCAAACCCGCGGGCGGCAACAGACTTTTCGCGCGACGTTTTTCGCCATTGCCGCCAACGTGCAGGCAAGCTGGCCAGGCCCGCGGGTGCCAGCACCACCATGCCCACAAACAACAGGCCTAGGTAGAGCAACCAGGCGGGGGTGTAGTGGCTTAACAGTACCTGGGTGAGCACCATCAGAACAGCGCCCACGATGGGTCCATGAAAAAAACCTGCCCCGCCCAGAAAGGTAAAGAGCACATAGCTGCCCGATCGATGGCTGCTGAAGACCTCGGGCGTTACGTTTTCAAAATTCAGCGCGGCCAAGCCCCCAGCAATGCCGGCAAAAAAAGCCGCCCACACAAAGACCCGGTAGCGCACGCGCGCCTCGTCCAGCCCCAAAAAGCCGACCCGCTCCGGGTTGTCACGCACGGCCGCCAGTACCTGGCCCAGGGGCGAACGGGTGAGCGCAGCCATCAGCACAGCACATAGCAGGCTGTAGGCGGCTATCAATGCATAGAGCTCGATTTGTGGTCCGAGGCTGATGCCTAAAACAGGGCTGCCCAGCACCCGGTTGGCGGAGATGCCCCCCTCGCCACCGAACACGGGCTCAAAGCGATGGGCTGCGGCATAAAGCAGCTCCCCCAGCCCCAGGGTGATCATTGCCAGAGGCATGCCACCGCGCCGGGTGGTGATGCCGCCCAGCACAAGTGCCACCAAAGCGCTGGCCAGGCCGCCCAGCAGCGGTACGGCGCTGACGGGCAATGGCCAGTCGTTGTGCCCTGCCATCCACCTCAGAGCGTGAATCGCGGAATAGGCACCCACACCGGTGTAGACGGCATGCCCAAAACTCAGCATGCCACCGTAGCCAAATAGCAGGTTGAAACTGAGGCAAGCGACGATGGCAATGCCCATCTGGCTCAGCAAGCTCAGGCCCAGCGTGCTGTCAAAAACCAAAGGAGCCAACGCCATGGACGCGGCAAACAGGCCCCAGGGCAGGAAAGTGGTTTTCATGCGTCGCGTTCGCCCAGCAAACCGCGTGAACGCCAAATCAAAACCAGCACAAGCAAGGCGAAAGGCAGCATGGGCGCCGTCTGGCTGAGCCAGCCACTCTTACCCACCGCCCAGGTTTGCAGCAGACCGATCAGCAAAGAAGCCAGAAAGGCACCGGCCAGCGATCCCAATCCACCTACCACCACCACCACAAAAATCACGCTACCCACCGTGGCGGCCATACCGGGCTCGGTGACAAAAACGTTGCCGCCCAGTGCGCCGGCCAATGCGGCCAGGGCGGCACCACCGCCAAACACACCCATCAGCAAGCGCGGTACGTTGTGACCGAGGGTTTGAACGGTTTCGGGATGGGTCAATGCCGCTTGAACCACAAGGCCCGCTCGGGTGCGCTTCAGTCCCCACCACAAGACGACCAGCACGAACAACGAGGCCATCATCATGAAGGCTCGGTAACGGGGCAGGAACAAACCGCCCAGAGTCAAGGGGCCTTGCAGCTCAGAAGGTATCGAATAGTCCACGGCGACACGCCCCCACACGAGCTGCACCAGCTCGACAATGACCAGGCCCAGACCAAAGGTCACCAGAAGCTCGGCCACCTGCCCATGGGCATGCACCCGGCGCAATATGAAGCGCTCAAATGCGGCACCTGCCAAGCCTACCAGCAGGGGCGCCATCAGCAGTGCAGGCCAGAACCCCATCAGCTGGCTCAGGCTGTAGGCCAGATAGGCGCCCAGCATATAAAAGCCGGCATGAGCAAAGTTCAGCACACCCATCATGCTGTAAATCAAGGTCAGGCCTGCACTTAACAAAAAGAGCAGCAGGCCGTAACTCAGGCCGTTGAGGGCCGTCAGTGCAAGCAACTCCATCAGGGCAGGCGGTAGTCCTTCAGCATCTCACGCAGGCGTACTTTTTGGATCTTGCCGGTACCGCCCAAGGGGATGGCATCCATGAACACCACGTCGTCTGGCACCTGCCATTTGGCGATCTTGCCCTCGTAGAACTGCAGCAGCTCCTCGCGGCTGACCTCGGCGCCCGGCTTTTTGACGACCACCACGATGGGGCGTTCATCCCACTTGGGGTGTTTCATGCCGATGCAGGCAGCCATGGCAATGGCGGGGTGAGCCACCGCGATGTTTTCCACGTCGATGGAGCTGATCCACTCGCCGCCCGACTTGATCACGTCCTTGCTGCGGTCGGTGATCTGCATGAAACCGTCGGCGTCGATGGTGGCCACGTCCCCGGTAGGGAACCAACCATCCACCAGGGGCGCTGGGCCGTCGGCCTGGTAGTAGTCGCGGAGGACCCATGGGCCTTTGACCATCAGGTCGCCAAAAGCCTTGCCATCGTGCGCCACCTCCAGTCCATCCGCATCCACGATTTTCATGTCGACACCAAAGATGGAACGCCCCTGCTTGACACGAATCTTCATTTTTTCGTCGTCGCTCAGGCCCAGATGCTTGTTCTTGAGGGTGCACAAGGTGCCCAGGGGCGACAGCTCGGTCATGCCCCAGGCGTGCAGCACTTCCACACCGTAGTCGTTGTTGAAGGCGGTGATCATGGCGGGCGGACAGGCCGAGCCACCAATCACGGTGCGTTTGAGGGTGGAAAACCGCAGTTTGGCAGGTGCCATATGGCCCAGCATCATTTGCCAGACGGTGGGCACGCCGGCCGCAAACGTCACTTTTTCGCCTTCGATCAGTTCGTAAACCGACTGGCCATCCAGCTTGGGGCCGGGAAACACCAACTTTGCACCGGTCATGGCTGCCGAATATGGAATGCCCCAGGCGTTGACATGGAACATGGGCACCACGGGCAGGATGGCATCACGTGCGCTGATGCACATCACATCAGGCAGGGCCGCAGCGTACGCATGCAGCAGGGTAGACCGATGGCTGTAAAGAGCCGCCTTGGGATGCCCGGTGGTGCCGCTGGTGTAGCACATGCTTGACGCGCAGTTCTCGTCAAATTCGGGCCAGCTGTAGTCTGTGCTTTGCGGGGCTATCCAGGACTCGTAGCTTTGAAGGTTGGGGATGCCCGAGTCGGCCGGCAGCTGATCAGCATCGCACAGCGCCACGAAATGACGCACCGTGGTGCATTTGGCATGAATGGCTTTGACGATCGGCAAAAACGTCAGGTCAAAGCACAGCACCTGGTCCTCGGCGTGCTGGGTGATCCAGGCAATCTGTTCGGGCAGCAGTCGTGGGTTGATCGTGTGCAACACCCGCCCAGAGCCACTGACGCCAAAGTACATCTCCATGTGGCGGTAACCATTCCAGGCCAGAGTGGCCACGCGGTCGCCAAAGGCTAGACCCGCCTGATCCAATGCGTTGGCCAACTGACGCGAGCGCCGCGCGATGTCACGGTAGGTGCAGCGATGCAAGTCACCCTCGACCCGGCGCGACACGATTTCGCCTTCGGGGTGATGACGGTCGGCAAATTCAATCAGGGAAGAAATCAGCAGTTGCTGGTTTTGCATCAGGCCAAGCATGAACGGTCTCCTGTAAGGTGTCGTGTTTGTATTTGCACATGCAACCGCGGATAGCGGGGAGCAGAGTATCTCGCAGACCTGAAAACAAATCCTTACGCCCACCGAGCCGGCGCCGGTGTCGCACAATCTCCCGCCATGACAGCAGCGCCCCACCCTACCGCCC
>JBJOJH010000118.1:0-3632 GCA_046046715.1 Pseudomonadota bacterium
GTGCAAAGCCGCGAGCAGGCCGAGCGCATTGCCCAGCGCATACGTTACCCACGCCCCCCCTGCCAGGCCGGTCTGCGCGGCTTACGCGGTAGCGCTTTCAGCACACGTGCTGCAGGCTTCGGGGCGTTTGGTGGACCCGGGCACACTGACCGCAGCAATGAGGGATTAGCCTTTATCGCCATGCTGGAGACCCCGGAGGCCATCGACGCCGCCGCTGAGATCGCCGGTGTCGATGGCGTGGATGCGGTTTTTATCGGTCCCAACGACCAGGCACATTCCATGGGCCACCAAAACCGCTGGCAGGACGAAGAAGTTCAGCGAGCCATCGAGCGTGCGGTTCGGGCCATCGTGTCGGCAGGAAAATGCGCAGGTGTGTTGACCCTGGATTTAGCCAGTCGCCAAAAGTACGGTGAATGGGGTGCGAGATATGCGGCTAACGTGGCCAGCAGTCTGATCATGAAGGCATTTGAACAGGCTGCTGGCGCTCAAACCCAAATCAGATACTGACAGGGGACCATCATGATTCTGGGCGTCATCGCCGATGATTTCACAGGGGCCACCGATGTGGCTGGCATGCTGGTGCGCGGCGGAATGCGCACAGTGCAGACCATAGGCGTCCCTCAAGGGACTGCGCCCGACGCCGACGCTGTGGTGGTGGCGCTCAAGTCGCGCACTTGCCCTGTAGAAGAGGCCTTGCGCGACAGCCTGGCTGCGCTAAGCTGGTTGCGCCATGCCGGGGCCAAGCAGTTCTACTTCAAATACTGCTCGACCTTCGATTCGACCCCCAAGGGCAATATCGGGCCTGTCGCCGAGGCCCTGCTGGCCGACCTTGGTGCAGACTTTGCCATAGCTTGCCCTGCATTTCCTGAAAACGGTCGCACCGTCTACAACGGTCATCTCTTCGTGGGCCAGAGCCTTTTGAGTGAGTCGGGTATGCGCGACCATCCGCTAACGCCCATGACCGACGCCAATCTGGTGCGCGTGCTTCAGTCGCAAGTACAGGGTCGCGTTGGGTTGGCGGATCATCACATCGTGTCTCAGGGGCCGACGCCCTTGCAAGAAAAATTTCAGGCACTGCGGCAACAGGGCCACCGCTGGGCAGTGGTCGATGCCATCGATCAGGAAGACCTCTTTACGCTGGCGGCAGCGTGCGAGGACCTGCCACTGATCACGGCTGGCTCTGGCGTGGCGCTCGGATTGCCGGCGGTGTATGCGAAGGCTGGTTTGCTGCGTCTCGATACCAGTGCTTCGCAACTTGACGCAGTGGGTGGGGGACAAGCGGTGTTGGCAGGGTCGTGTTCGCAAGCCACTCGCAGCCAGGTTGCGCAATGGCAAGCTCAGGGGCGACCGGCTTTTTGGCTGGATCCCTTGGGGCTGTCCCGCGGGGACGATCTGGTGGGGCAGGCGCTGGCTCTCTGGGCGCAGCACGCATCAACGCAGACGCCGGTATTGTTTTATGCCAGTGCCGAACCCGACGCGGTGCGTGCAGCACAGAAGGCCTTGGGTGTGCAGCGCTCGGGCCAGATTGTCGAGGAGGCGCTTGCCCGTATCGCGCAAGGGCTAGTGCAGGCCGGTGCGCGTCGGCTCGTTGTGGCCGGTGGAGAGACCTCTGGTGCGGTCGTGAAGGCCCTGTCGGTCGTCCAATTGCGGATAGGGCCATTGATTGTGCCTGGCGTGCCATGGACACACGCCCATGGGCGTCCTTTATTGCTTGCGCTCAAGTCAGGCAATTTTGGTGGTCCAGATTTCTTCTGCCAAGCCCTGGATATGACCGCATGATTACCTTGTCCATCGTCAGCCGGCAATGGCACCAGCACCAGCGTAAGGAGATGGTGCGAGTGGGTCGCTCCCTGTTTGAACGGGGTTATGTCCACGCTACCGCCGGAAACCTCAGTGTTCGCGTTCCAACAGAACACGGTGGTGGCCTTCTCATTACCCCGACTGATGCCTGCCTGGGCTTTTTGCGGGAAAAGGACCCGGTGTGGCTCGATGAAGCGGACCATCCACGCAGCCCGGGCCGGGCCAGCAAAACGACCCATCTGCACCGCCAGATCTACGCCGGCGACCCACAGGCGGGCGCTGTTATCCATACGCACAGCACCCATTTGGTGGCGCTCAGCTTGGTTACAGAAGGGAAAACTGGGGAAGACCTGCTGATGCCCATCACGCCTTATTTCGTGATGAAGGTCGGCCACGTGCCGCGTGTGGCCTACCATCGTCCGGGCGATCGGCAAGCGGCCGCTTGTGTAGGCGCACTGATCAGGAAAGCGCACGAGCAAGGCCGTCGCCTACACGCTGTGATGCTTGACCGGCTAGGCCCCAACGTCTGGCATCAGACCTTGGCAGCGGCGATGGCAGTGCTTGAGGAATTGGAGGAAACTGCCAAGCTGGTAATGATGACCGCAACGCAACCGGATCGGTCACCGCATCCCTTGAGCCTAGCGCAGATCGCCGACCTTCGTCAGCATTTTGATGCACCCTGGTGAGCAAGGATCAAACATGCCGCAATTCGCTGCCAACCTTAGCATGCTGTACCCGGACTTGGCCTTTCTGGACAGATTTGATGCAGCCGCAGGTGATGGCTTTGCGGCTGTAGAGTACTTGTTTCCTTACGCCCACTCGGCCTCGGAGATTGCTGCGCGGCTGCGGGCTAACGGTCTGCAGCAGGTGCTTTTCAACACCCCGCCTGGCGGTCTGGACGCTGCCCATTGTTTACAAGCCTGGGCCGCTGGTGATCGGGGGACCGCCTGCGTGCCGGGACGCGAGGCCGAGTTCAGGGCCGGAGTCCAGGCGGCGCTGGCCTATGCCGAGGTTCTAGATTGTCCGCGCATCCATTGCATGGTGGGCTTGCGCGCCGAACCTACCCGTCCGCAAGAGGCGGAGCACACGCTTCTGACCAATCTGGTTTGGGCTAGCGCGCAGGCCCAGGCATCGGGCCGAGACATTCTGATTGAGCCGATCAACCCTCGCAGCGTCCCAGGCTTTTATCTCAACCGACAGGACCATGCGCATACTTTGGTGCAACGCGTGCAGGCCGAGAGCGGCGTACGCCGACTGAAGGTTCAGATGGACCTATTTCACTGCCAGATTGTTGAGGGTGACCTCAGCCATAAGCTGCGCACCTGGCTGCCAACCGGTCAGGTGGGGCATTTGCAGATCGCGGACGTCCCCGATCGCCACGAACCGGGAACAGGTGAGATTCACTGGCCGAAAGTGTTGTCCCTCATCGACGAGCTCTCGCATGGTCCGCAAGGCTGGCAGGGCTGGGTCGGCTGCGAGTACAACCCGGCTGATGTCAGTCCAGGCGGGACATCGCGCGGCCTCCGATGGCTGCCTAAGTGCTAGGGTTGCCTGCAGTCTGTACAGATTTCACCTGGCATTGATCTGGCTCAGCCCCGCCCAGCTGAGACCAGGAGCTAGCCCAGCGCCGCCTCAATGTCCCCCGCCAGGCTTTGCGGGGTGTCGGTCGGGGCGTAGCGCTTGATGACCTGACCGTCTCGGCCAACCAGAAACTTGGTGAAGTTCCATTTGATGGCCTGTGTACCCAGCAGGCCAGGTGCTTCGGCAGTCAGCCAGCGGTACAGGGGGTGGGCGCCGCTGCCGTTGACCTCGATCTTGGCCATCATGGCAAA